>JABDJT010000334.1 GCA_013003335.1 Verrucomicrobiales bacterium
CCTGCGGACCACTCCGTGTGTCTTCTCAAAAAACTGCCGCCTGGAAACGCTGAAAGCCCGGAGGCACCGGCCGTGATCCAGCCAGACGAAGCGTTCGACTACGAGAAAAATCGCCTGGAATTGCAAGGCCCACAGGCCCGATGAAATCGGGAGCCACCGGCGCTGGTTCATCCGGAAGAACTCTTCGTGAAACCCGATGTGCTTGACCTCATCCCGCACGATTTTCCGGCAGGTGGATCCAATTACGGGATCCGACACGTGGCGGGCCAGCAACCCGTAATACGCTTCGGCGATCAACTCCGCAGTCAGCAAAATCTGCAGATTAAAACGAAGTCCTGCCAGCACTCGGAATTTTCGGAAAATCGAATTCATCCAATGTTTCTGTTTCAGCTGTCCGCCCAGGTAGCCGACGGCTTTTTCCAGGATATCGGCATGCCGCTGTTCCTCCGCAACAAACAGGTCTACCGCCATTTGGTAATCCTCCGTCACTCCACTTTGCTTAACAAAGCGCTTCAATCTCGTCCCCCCTCCGCTTTCGCCCAATTGAAATGTGGCCAGGGATTTCGCGAGCAGGTGCCTCCGCCAGTCGCCCGCAAGCGCGGTCTCAGCGGTCCAGTCCGGCTCCTCCCAGGCGTGTCGATTTTCTTCAAAATGTGTAATCCAGCGTTTTGCATTCATATGAAAAATCCAAAGAATTCTCGAACCAACAGGGTCTGTTCTCCAAACCAACCCTGTTGATTCCTTTTCCCGTTTCAGGCAATTTCTTTGAGCGTGTCGAACAATTCCATTCTCCGTTTCTCCGCCGAAAATTTTTCCAAACGGCGCACAACTGCCTGGACTGTCTCATCGAGAGTCGACGTTCCGGCCGTGACACCGACGTTCTCGGCTTTGACGAACCAGGAAAACTTCAGGTCGTCGGGGCTCTCCACATGAAACGATCTGCAGCCCAACCCTTCCGCCTTCACAGCCAACTGACGGGTATTGTTCGAATTGCTTCCGCCGACCACCACGATTGTGTCGCATTTCGCGGCTAATTCCTGCAGGGCTGATTGCCGGTCCTTCGTCGGTTGGCAGACGGTGTCGATAAATCGAACCTCCGCGGCGGGACGGGATGCGCGAAGTTTCGAAACCAACTCCTCGACATGAGTCACCGGCTGCGTGGTTTGCGAAACCACCCCAATTTTGTCCCAAGGACCCGGGATTTCAGAAAAATCCGCTTCATCGAGCACCACGACCGCGTCGGGGAAATCGGTAACAAGCCCGCGAACCTCAACGTGATCATAACGCCCAATCACGACCGGTTTGAATCCGGCGAGAACGAGACATTCGAGTGATCGATGAGCCTTTCTGACCAGTGGACAGGTCGTATCGAAAACTTCCTTGCCGGATTCGCTCCACGATTTTCGGACGGAATCGGCCACGCCGTGTGCGGTAAAGATGACGGCATCGGCCGCGATGGAACCAGGGTCATCATCGAGCGTTCCTGCGGAAACGCCCGCATCATCCAGATTTTGGCGGACGACGGGATTGTGAACCAGTTCCCCCAGGACAGCGGCGGATCCGGTTTGAGCGATTTCATGAGTCTTCTGAATCGCGTCGCGAACGCCGAAGCACATGCCGTAGTGAGTAGCGAGATTGATCTTCATTTGTTTTGATTTCATAGTTTGCGGGTAACAGCTTTACTTTGTATCACAAAGTTATCTTTCAAATTTTTTTAGTCGGTCTCCGGCTTTTTCGAGGAATTGACGATTTGTTCCAGGATTTCGAGGTAATTCTCGAAGGCCGTTCGTCCACTTTCAGTCAGGGCATATTTGGTTTGCGGCCTCTTCTCCATCTCTTTCGTGATCGAAACGTAACCGGCTTTGAACAGGGTCCGGAGATGCGTCACGAGGTTCCCGTCGCTCATCCCGGTCTCCGATTTCAGATCCTGGAACCGCCACTCGCTGCGCGCCGCAAGGAGAGTCATAATCGCCAGCCGACTCTTTTCGTGAATCAGCTTGTCGAGTTTGTCGAAATCGAACATCAGCCCTCTTTCGTTTTCGAGATCAAGCCGGTAAAGATTGCGTAGAGCGCCAGTGGCCCCCCGAAGGCGGCCATCATTACGAAACTGGCAGCTTTAATCGGAAATGCGCGCCCGGGCAAAGCTCCTCCCAACTCATACCAGACAAAAAATCCGGTCCCGGCGATTAAAAACAACCATCCCAGTTTGAGAATGGAGCGCGGCGCAAACGATCGGGTTGCCAGCAGGGCCAGCCCGGAAAATACCGCCCAGATCGTGGCACATTTCACCGGGTCTTCGTGCTCGAGCCCAAACACAAGCCCGATAATTCCTCCGGCCAAAAAAGCCGGCAGCATGGCAAGAATCCCGTGAATCATTTGCGGAGAGGGAAAATCAGCCCCTCGCTTTTTGGAGTCCCGATACAGGGACACTGAATTCACAGCATCAATTGCCAAAAGCACTCCCAGCCAAAGCAAAACAAACTTGGTCGCAGTCAGTGAATCCCCCTTCCAATAGCCCCATACCCCGGCCAGCAAGGTCAGAATCGCACCAATCAAAGCCGGCACGGTTGCAAGTGCTCGGTACTTCGTGGCTCGCTCCATCAGGTCACGAATCACTTTTAGATTCTCTTCAGCCGATTTCGGATCACTCATATCACTTTACTTTGTATCGCAAAGTTAGTGCGAATCAAGCTGTAATTTGAACGTCCAGGCAATCTTACCGGAATTCCCGCCAATTTCCTTTCAAGATGTAAACCGGTTCGAGCCCCGCGATTTGCCGCAGAGTTTCGGCAATTTCCCGGCTGCGATCGCAGTTGCGGCCATCACAATAGACAATCACCGGCTTGTCTCGTGCGGCTTGCAGGACATCCTGATGTTTCACAAGCGAGCCTCCCAGGTCCTCTTTCGTAATTAAAATGGCGCCCTTCCGATGCTCTTTTTGGTATGCGGCTTCTTTTCTCGCATCCACCCACAGGATTTCGTCGACACGGTCGCCAACGACCTCCCGAACTTTTTCCACGGGTAAATCCCACGGTGTCGCGACTCGAATCTCGTACCAGGCAGGGCGCTTCGGATGAAGGAAGACCGAACCGATCGCGAAAATCAGCGCAAGCCCTGTCAGTATCCCCGCCTGCCAAATGGTGGATTTCATTCGGATTGTTCTTCGTCGATCTCATCACTGATCAACATGTAGGCCATTTGTCGGCGGTGTCGCTCCAGCTCAAGATCGGTTTCGATAGTGATAAAGCCAAGCAGGTAGTCGTCAGTCGACTCCGGGATCACCGTGATTTCATATTTTTTTCCTTTCTCAATTTCCTTCCACTCGGCTTTCATGCTGTCCCGCGAACTTTTCACAGATGTGACGTGGACCGGTTCATCCCGCAGGATTCGAATCCGAATGATCTTCGACTCGGGTTCCGTGCCCATCAGCCATTGTAAATTCTTGGGCTCGATCGAGAAAATTTCAGGCACCCGAACCCGCACCGGTAGAAAGGCGACTCGGCCCGTTGATTCGCTGGTGGAAACGCGAATCACCTTTTCCGATTCCCCAAGCAGTTCCGAAACTTCGAACAATGCACTCAATTTCGTTTCCTCCCGCGGATCGAGAACGGTGTCGGCGACCCCGACTTTCAGGCAGGCACAGTTTGTTTCCATTCCCGTGATCGTTACCCGCTCGCTTCCGGAATTCCGAACCTGGAAATTGGCTTCCACCGTTTCTACGCCAGCTTCGGCCTCCAGCATTTGAAATTCAGGCGTAAAAACAAGGCTTTCAAAAATGATGGGCTCTCCGGCTTCTGTTTCGCCGGAATTTTTGACCTCATCCTCGCAACCGGCCAGTGCCATCGCGCAGAACGGAATCAACCAGTGGCGGCTCATTGCCGGGGAATCAGTCATCGGAAAAATTACCGCGAAAACGGAAGGCGACAAGGAAACCGTTTCACGAATCAACAGGGTTGGTTTGGCGATCGGAACCTGTTTGTTCAGATCCGCCGGCTGGCGTCTTCTCAGGCCGACGGCAAAAACCACTGATAAAGCATGAAGTAAACCAACACGCCCGTCACAGAGACATACAACCAGATTGGAAAAGTCCAGCGGGCCCACTTCTTGTGGGATTCAAATTTCTGACGGGCTGCGAGAACAACGGTCACGATCACCATCGGCAGATTCACGATCGCGAGCAGAATGTGGGAGATCAGCATCGGATAGTAGATCTTCCGGGCCGTAGGATACTCGGTTGGAAACGTGGTGTGAACGTCGCCTTTGAGCGTGTGGTAGATCACGTAGCAGATTAAGAAGACAGCCGAAAAGGTGACCGCTCCGATCATGGAAATGATGTGCTGCTTTTTCTTTCCGGCCTTGATGAAGCAAAATCCGGCGATCAGGAAAACTGCGCTGAGACCGTTCAGTGTGGCGTTGAGCGGGGGAAAATCGGAGATCTCCATGTCGAAATTCACTTGGAGGGCAATTTCTGTTTCGAGGGATCGTCCGGGTCAAAGTCTTCCAGGACGAACTCGAGATCGTACTTCAATCGCTCGTATTCCTTCGCACCGACCTGGGGATTCATCACCCGGTAGAATCCGCGAATGTTGCTGAATTCATCGACAATCACCAGCCGCTGATCGTGCGCGAGGGGACCTTCGGCAACGACGATGGCTGGATCCGTAATCTCCTGTGTCTCCAGCATTTTGAACTCATCCCGCATGTAACTTTTGATCTGTTTCTCATCGCCGGTCAGGAACCACCAATTCTCCGTGTCTATCCCCTTATCCTTCACCCAAGCGTTCATTTTTTCCGGGCTATCGCCGGCTGGATTTACGCTGATGGAGACGAGTTGGAAGTGCGGATATTTCTCCGAGAAAGTTTCATGCAGGTCTTTCATGAGGGCCGCCATTCCAAGGCATCCCGCCGGGCAGTCGGTATATTGGTATCCGGCAACGAAGACTTTCTTTTTGAAGAGGTCATCATTGAAAGAAATCTTTTCGCCGTCGCGATTGGTCGCCTTGAGGTCCGTTTCCAGTTTGAACATGTAAGGCGGACGGTAATTCTCGGCTTCGTAAATCCGACGATTGCGATAGGCCCCGGTGACGAAAATCGAGCTCGCAAGGATTACGGCGCAGAGCAAACCAATGCTCACCCACCAGGCGACCGGATTGAATGGTCGTGGCTCCTGAAAGTCTTCCGGGAGATTCGGGTCGTCTTTTGGATATTTGGGCATGAATCGGCAGCCGTTCAGAGAAGTTTACGTGTCGTAGAGGTCGGTGGACTCTCAGATTCTTCACTCAAGCGGGAAAATGGTGCGGGTAAAGAGGCAATTCGCGAACGCGGGATTATCGATACCCATTCACACGGACTTCCACGCTGCCAGGGCGATCCCCAAAACCAACGGCAAATACAGAAGCGTATAGAAAAACAATTTCCGCGCATCGGACCGCTCGCGCGTTTCGAAAAACCGGAAGGCCAGTGCCACCATACCCGCTCCCAGCAAAATTCCGGGGATGGCGAACCAGGGCGCGGCGAGATTCGTCAATACCGGCAGAATTGGCAGGGCTGCGGTTACGATAGAAAACCCGATCGCCAGTTTTGCTGTCAACGCACCGGAATCGTCGTCATTCGCCCACATCACGAATCCACCACGGCGATATTGCTCGCGATACATCCAGTTGATCGCGAGGAAGTGCGGCAACTGCCAAAGAAAAAGCAGCAGGAAAAGAAAGGCGGACCCCCAGCTCAGCAGCCCGCCTCCACCAGCCGCCCAACCAATCAGCGGCGGCAGAGCTCCTGAAACGGCCCCGACGAGGGTGTTGGTTGACGATTTCCGCTTCAGCGGAGTGTAAACGAAGAGGTAAGTGAACAGCGTCGCGGCGCAGATGGCGGCCGCCAGGCCGTTTACTTTTGCGGAAAGATGGACAATCCCGAATCCGGCCAGCAAAAATCCGATCACGAAAGCTGCGGGGCGCGGAATGCGATTGGCCGGGAGCGGTCGCTCGGCTGTCCGGTCCATCTTGGCGTCGGCTTCAACTTCCATGAGCTGATTGAAAACGGCGGAGCCGAACGCGGCCAAAACTGTTCCGAAGACGGTGTGCAGCAGAATCGGCCAGGAAAATCCGCCGAACATTTTTACCGCTACGAGATACCCGAAGAGGGTCGTAATCACGACGAGCAGGCTGAGCCGGGCTTTTGTCAGCATCATCAAATCCTGCCGCGCGGACGACAGGTCGATCGCAGGCTGCGATTGAGTTTGGCGGGCCATTTCCATCACCTTCAACTGCTTTTCGAGGCAATCAAGACTTCGCTGTTCGAACGAAGCGCACGGACCCACTGGGCAAAAGCAATCGCGAGAATCGCCAGGCCGTTCAGCACATGAAAATTGGTAATCCAGAATGATTTACCGGTAGCAATGACAAGAACACCGAGCAAGAGTTGAGCGACAACGAGTCCGGCAATCATGGCCTGAGACCGGGGAAACCCGGCCAGTGCAACGTTGCGCTTCCTCCACAGCCACACAAAAAATCCGATCGCGAGAACGAGGATGATCAAGGCGGTGACTTTGTGAAAAAACAGGGCAACGATAATCGAGTCATCAAATGGCGGAATCCATTCACCCTTGGTTTTGAGGATGCCGTCATCGGCCAACTTGAAGCGGGAAAAATGTCGCATCAGGGCACCGAGAATCAATTGCCAGAAGATGGCGATTACGAGCAGACCGGACAAATTTCGGATGCCATATCGAACGGCATCCGGAAGGACGGCCCGTTTTTCCCATCTCGGTGAGGCGATCATCGCCAGCAGGATCAGCGTGCAAAAAAATGCCTGTGCAAGACACCCGTGAATCACTGCGATTTTATCGGAAATCTCCGTCACACGCATGCCGCCGAGAATCGCCTGAGCCGTGACCATCAGCAGAGCGAAGGCGGAAAATTTTTGCAGCAGTGTCCAGTTTCGACGCAGCCACGCCTGGATCAGCCACCAAACCGGCACGAACGCCGCGATCGCACCGAGCCGAAAGTAAGTTGTTTTTCGTTCAATACTGACCCGCTCCCCGCCGCCGCGGCGGAAAAGTTCGAATAAAACTGCGAGCATCACTACCAGGAGAATCGTTTCGATCACTCGGCTGCGGGTTCGCGCATACACCCAGCAGAACAGTCCGAGCGTTACACAGCCAACGATGGTCGCTGTGATCCGGTGCGTGTGCTCGAGAAACGGGGCGAGATCCTTCAGCCAACCCTCCGGATTCACCGTTCCCAGGCTGAGAGGCCAGTCCGGGAAAATCATGCCGGCGTTTTCCGTGGTTGTGGCAGCGCCCCACCAAATCAGGAATACCGTCAGCGCGATTAGAACGGCGATATAACGGCGCAATGCGCGGGAGGCGGGCTGATGTTCAGATGATGGCATCGTTGGAAAATTACGATTGCCCGTGCCGGGCGGTTTCTCAAAAAGAGAATCCTGTCCTCAGAAACCCGCTCGCCCGAATGAACGGAAAAGGTCCGGTCAATTCGTCTCTTTCGGCAAGAGAGCGTTTTGCGAAGCATACCACGAGTCGAACTCCTCGGACTCGACGACTTTCACAGTTGCGACCATTTTCGCATGACCGGCTCCGCAAAGCTGCGCGCAAACAATATCCCACTCACCGGTTTTGGTGGGAGTAAACCACATCGGAATTTCCGTTCCCGGAATCGCATCCTGTTGGCTGAAAAGCGGAACGAGAGCCAGTCCATGGATCACGTCAATCGACGTCACCTGTACGATGCAAGGGCGTCCCTTCGGCAATACCAACTCCCCGACCGAGATAAAATCATCAATTGCATTGGGATCATCCTTCATCAGGCCGATCCCGTTCGCACTGGAAATAGCAAAAGGATCGGTCATTCCAATCATCTTATCGCCACCACCGTAATGGAACATCCAGCCAAACTGTTTTCCGACTGCGCGAAGATTCACCACGTCGTCACCAGTGGGTTTCCGGTCAACATCAGATCGCGCCGCCCAGAGCGGGAAAGCAAAGCCGAGAAGGAGAACCACTTCCACGATCACGACACCCACCTCCAGGTGGGTCGAAAAGTGCGATGTAATTCCGTGATAACTCGCCTTCGGATTCTTTTTGGCGTTAAACTTGAACAAAATGACAAAAAGAAAAGCTGTCCAGCCAACCAGCAGAATCGCCATGAACCAGTGCACAACCGCAAGCATGTGATTGCCAATGCCGGCATGTTCGGCGGCAAATTCGCAGATGTAGAGAATGTCGTTGATCCACTCGATGTCCATGTCGTTTCAGAAAAAAGTGTTTTCGATCAAACAGAGTTGGTTTGGTGAACAAACCCTGTTGGTTCGTAAAAATGGGTTCAGTCAATAGGTGCCGTTTTGGCTTTCCTGGCGAGGTAGAAGATGAAGGTGAGAAAACTGCCAAGGACACCCAGCAGCACGATCAGTAGAAAACCAATCGCGGAATTGGCGGCGATAGCAGTGTTGTCATCTGCCCCGCTCATGCACATCGGGCAGGCGAGAACTGTGTGATTGATAAATGCGTCGATCGTCATAGCAGGAGTAATTACGATTCGTCGAACGGTCAGGTAATGACTGTTTTCGCCTTTCTCACGAAATAAATTCCATAGCCGACCAATAAAACACCCAGTCCGGCACTGATCCAGCCCATCACGCGGAAATTGTCAGGCAGTCCCTCCACCAGCAACGCCCACGCTCCAAACCCGAGGCAGGTCAGGATAGCGAGAACGATAAACAGGAGATGGAATTTTTTCAGGGACATGAAATCAATTCATCCGCGGGTGTAGTAACTATCAATGGCCTCACGAATCGGATCCCAGAGCGCAAACAGGGTCAAAAACATCAGGCCAAGGAAGAAGAAAAACGTGAAGAGCAGGAACTTGTAAATCAGGCTCTTTTCGTGATTCAAGTGCATGAAAATGAGCGCTACGAGGGAGGCTTTCACACCCGCTACAGTCAACCCGATCACGACATCTTCCCATGTCGCGCCGGGCACGCCTAAATCAAGAGGGGGCCAAATGCCAAGTGCCAGGGTGATGCAGGTAAACACCAATAAAGCGATCCCCACCGCAGTGTAGGATTTCTTGTGCTTCGCCAGTTCTTCAGGTGACAGGGAATCAGCCATTTCTTTTCTTCAAAAAATTCTTTTAGAGGAGATACATGATCGGGAAGAGGAAAATCCAGACCAAATCGACAAAGTGCCAGAATAAGCCGCCAACCTCGACACGATTGGCCAGGTGCTCCGGATTCTTGAGATATAACTTCTTGCCGAAAATCAGAAAGTAGGCGAGAACCAGCGCTCCACCGACGACGTGCAAACCGTGCAATGCGGTCATCGTGAAATAGATGGCGTAATAATTGCCGTACCTCGGGCCGTGATTTCCGAAAAATTTCACATCACCGCGATCAATCAGAACCGTGTAGTGACCGTGATGCCCATCTCCGTGGTCATCCTTCTTATCGTGGCCGTCATCCGCCGCCGGATTCACCTTCGCTTTCTCTCCGTGAACATCGCCGCCGCCCTTCTTTTCCCCGGTCTTTGGCTCGTGTAGATGAGCTTCGATCAGGTTTACGAAAGCACTCTGCATCACTTTCGCCGGGATCGGCTTGTCCTTGAATTTTGTCCGGAGTTCCTGAATCCGCTCGGCCTGATGCTCCATGAATTCATCTTTCACATATCCGTGGCCCTGTGATTCGAAAATTTCCCAAAGCTTGGCGGAATCCTGCTTGGTAATCGGCACCTGCTGCAGATTGATTTCGTGAAGTTCGTATTCGATTTTGTCCGCCAGAACCTTGCCGTCCACTGTGACAGCGTCGATGTAATTCAACTTGTCTGGTCCGTCCTCAGAACGGCTGTAATTGACCATCTTCCGATTATCCGGACGAAGCACAAACGGTTCGGACTCCCCGCCCTCACCTGCCGCCGGAGTCACCGTCCCTTTCGTCGGAACTGGTTTCATCTGGTAGGTTTTGCCCTCCTTCTTTGCATCACGGAGTTTCTTCCGTTCTTCTGCAAGGTCCTCTGCAACCTGACGGCGTGCTTCGTAAAACCAGTCTGCGAAATCGCCCGCCGATGAACCCGATTTTTCAATTTTGACCGGCTCCTTCCCTTCCTCCTCCTTACCGACGTAAACGGCCTTGAACGCGGGAAAATCGCCCTCGAAATCACCAAGAAACGCAGGAAGCCCACCCTGGAGAGGCACATTCAGGGAATCAGCTGCAAATTTAATTTTCTCCGTGTCGTGAACGATCTTTCCTTCCATCACGGAGTTGTCTACCAACTTGATTCCGTGGTGCTCGGTCAACTTGTTCTTGTACTCGATGAATTTGTTTACCATGAATGCAGCCGCACAGAGAACGACGGCCACCATCCATATTTGAAATCTCTGGTAATTTCGCTCCTTCAACGAGACCCAGGCGAAGACGACAAAAACTGACGACGCAATGAGCACGATTGTGTTTACGAAACCGATCCAAACGAACTGTTTGTGCACATCCAGTCCCAGGGGCCAGGGAGTATCCACACCATCGATGACGCCGACGCGAAGGAACACATACGCCGAGAACAGACCGCCAAACAGCATGACCTCCGACGCAAGAAACAGCCAAATGCCAATCTTCGCGTTATACAGCCCCGTATCGCGACGGGCGGTGACTTCGTAGGGAATTTCCATGGTTTCGGAAAAGAAAAACGTTCAAAAAGCTCAAGTCGTCGATTCGCTGTCGATCTCCGACTCCACAGGTTCGGGCGAGGCCGGTGCGGCCTCCTCGCTTGGATCGGGCTCGAACTGGGGAGTAAAATCCTCATCTGCATCCGGCACGCTGTATTCGTACGGATCGCGGTAAGCGACCGGTTCTTCGGTGAAGTTTCCGTGTGGCGGCGGTGTTGGGGTCGCCCACTCCATCGTGGTCGCATCCCAGGGATTGTCGTCCTTCACCTTTTTGCCGAAATAGGCACTCCAGAACAGGTTGATGATGAACGGGGCCTGGAAAATTGCGAGAGCCCAGGCAGAAAACGAGGTTACGATGTTCAAATCGATCAGATAGATCGCGTGGTCTGCCGCTCCTTCCGCGGTGACACGCCCCATTGCGATGAGCACTTCATCCGTCCGTCCCACCAACGACTGAAAAGCGCGGGCAAATACTCCGTCTTCCATGAAAATCTGGCTGGCGATCTGTTCGTAGGCCTTTCCACCGTCAAACGCACGGCGGTGGAAACCGGCCATCCCCTGGAAAAACATCGGCAGGAAAATGCCGTTCATGAAAAGCAGCGACGGCCAAAAGTGCCAATGGCCAAGCTTGGAACTCATCATTCGTCCCGTGTGTTTCGGGAACCAGTGATAAATCCCGGCAAACAGTCCAAAAATCGTACCCGGAGCCACGACATAGTGGAAATGCCCGATCACATAGTACGTATCGTGCAGGTGCAAATCGGGCAGGTTAAACGCAAGCGGAAGCCCCGTTAGTCCGCCAAATCCAAACATCGGAATGAAGGCTGTGGCGAACAGCATGGGCACATTGAACCGGATCGAGCCGCCCCACATCGAGATGAGGAGCGACGTAATTAATATCACCGAGGGCACCGATATGAGAACCGTCGTGGTCTGGAAAAAAGTCGACACCGCGGGCCCCATCCCGGTCATGTACATATGGTGGGCCCATACGATGAAACTCAGGAAACCGAGAACCATCACGGCATACACCATTGTTCGGTAACCCCAGAGCGGTTTTCGCGTGTTACACGGAATAATCTCCGCCACGATCGCGATGGCCGGCAAAATTAGAACGTATACCTCGGGATGACCGAGGAACCAGAACAGGTGCTGATAGAGCAACGGGCTTCCACCACCAGCAGCAATGAAAGGAGTGCCATTCACATTCAGACCGGTCGGAACAAAGAAACTGGTGCCGACGAGTCGGTCCATCAACTGCATGATCGCCGCGACTTCCAGAGGTGGGAAGGCCAGCAACAGCAGGAAGCCAGTCACCAGCATCGCCCAAACGAAAAAGGGCATGCGCATCCAGGTCATACCCCGGCAACGCAGGTTGATAATCGTGGTAATGAAATTCACTGCGCCGAGTAGCGAGGAGGTAATGAGAAATACCATCCCGACCAGCCATTGCGTTTGGCCGGTCCAGAATAAGTCCCCGAAATGCAAATCGGTCGTGGTCGCCAGTGGCGAATAGTTGGTCCACCCCACTTTCGCCGCGCCGGAAGGCAGGAAAAACGAAACGAACATCAGCACCCCACCGATGAAAAACGACCAGAAACTGGCCATATTCAAACGAGGGAACGCCATATCCGGCGCGCCAATCTGCAGTGGAGTCACGTAGTTCCCGAATGCGCCGAAAGCCAGCGGCACGACGCCGAGGAAAACCATGATTGTCCCATGCATCGCACCGAACATATTGTACAACTCGCCCGTCACCTTGCCCTCATCATCGAGCCAGGCCTGGAACCATGGGAGATCTGCCAACATTGGAACCGGCCGATCCGGAAACGCGATGCTCCAGCGCATCACCATCATCAGGAAAAACCCGAAGGCGAGAAACGCGAGCGCCATGAATCCATACTGCAAACCAATCACCTTGTGATCGGTGGAAAAAATATACTTTCTCCAGAACGGCGGGTCGTGGTGATCGTGATCGTCGTGTGCGTCTGCGCTCATTTCTCGGTGCTTCAGCTAAAAATTGTTTCTTACTTTGTCCTGTCCGTATCTTACTGGATCGGCTCCCCTGTTTGCAAATCCACCTTCGCCCCCGGTAACATGGCATCTTCCGGAATCGCCAGCAACCCGCCTTCATCCCAAGTCGGCTTTCCTCCATACAATTCCCTGGCAGCCTCGATCATTTCGGTGGTCACGACCCCGTCCTGACCTTCCGGCAGTGTCCCAAACTCGCGCCGGATATAGGTGACAACCTGCGCAATTTTCTCGTCGCTTAATCCATTCCACGCCGGCATCGCCTGGTTATACGACTGGCCGGCAACGGTGAACGGGCCTGCAATCCCGTTCAGCATGATCGCTCCGAGGCGTTCCGTCCCGCCATCCACCCACTCCGATCCGACGAGTGGCGGAAACTGCCCCGGCGCACCAAGCCCGTCAGGCTGGTGACAGGCGATGCAGTTGTTGTAGACCTTTTTCCCGTCCTTCATCCACTTGTCGATCCATGCAACGTTTTCGTCGGCTGCTGCAGCCCCATCCTCGCTGGGCGGAGGCTCGGGAGTGTAAAAATCCTGTACGTAGATCGAACTGCTGAAACCATTGTTGTGCCCGAATACGATTCCTCCACCAATCAGAGCCATGGCACACAAAACCAGCGCCGTAACTCCCATAGGCTCGTGGCCACTGGGCTGCAAAACTTTTTCCCGCTTCACCGCGTCATGCATATCCACCACGCTGGCCGTTCCGGCCTCGTAATCGAGATTCTGGTCGTGGTCGTGATCACTCATTTTGCAGTTTTTGAAAAAATCGAATCAACAGGGTTGGTTTGATGAACAGACGGTATTGGATCGTTTTTCGTATATAGTTTCACCGAACCGAATCGGGCAGCGGTTGATCTTTTTTCCGTGAAAGCAAATAATCCACCAGGGCTTCTGCATCCCCGGTCGGGGCCCATCCGGAATCTGTTTTCCTGTATAGGTGACGGTAAGAAGGCATCGCGCTGCCAGTTGATACGCTCCCCGGATCACTCAGGACACGATGTAATTCTTCGCGCGTTGATCGCGTACCCACATTGGACAAATCCTGCCCGATTCGCTGGTATCCGAGATGGGCAAACGCCTCGCCGGCGAAATCCTGAGGCCGCGTTTCCCGAGCAGTTTCCGGGCCGCCTCCCCAACCGAGCCACATATCCGGTCCAGCATACGTCGGGCGGACCACCTGGGTATGGCAATACGCGCAACCTTCCCTTTCGTAGATTTTTAAGCCGTAATCGCTCGCACCAACCGTGCCGTAGGAAGGATCCGGATAAACCGTAAATCCGTCGACGCCTTCTTCTTCGGAATACGGGACGGGGGACGCCGTAGCTTGTTGGAAGTACGGAATCAAGATCATCAAAAACCACGGTACCCCAAAGGCCAATCCGAGGCCGGAGAGAAGTTTCCAAAGTTGTTTTCGATTCATTTCGTCCAAAAAAATTGTTTTTGATCAGGCATTCTCCGGATTTAATCCGGCCGCTGCTTCTGCACTTTTCCCCGGTTCCCCGTGAATCAAGGTCGGGCCCTCGGACTTGCGTCCTTTTCCGAGGAACATCAATCCCATCTGATACACGAACCACAAATTCGAAATCCCGATCAGGAACCAGGCACATATGCGGCCGATCACGTATCCCTGGCTATTGCCGACCGATACCGCAAATCGCTGGTCCAGATCAGCCATGTTACCGCCCTGGGCCAAACCTCCCACCAGCATGACTCCAACCAGCGTCAAAATTCCATAAGCGCTGAACCAGAAATGCCAGCGGATCATTCCACCGGAAACCCATTCGCAGCCGGTGACGCGTGGAACGATAAAATACATCGCCCCGAAAATGGTCATCGAGAAAAATCCGTATACAGCGAGCGTGTCGAGACCGACGAGAAAGTGGCTAAATTGCAGCACCTTTCCGACCGAGAAAAAGGAGCTCATCCCGGCAAGCACACCGTAGATCGCAAACATCAGCATCCCGAACATCGTGAATCGCAGGGAGGGGCTGTATTCCCACAATTTCTGGCGCCCTTTCAGAGTCATCAGTAAATTGGTGCAGGTCGCCACGACCGCGATCAAAATAAACAGAGTTGCCGCGCCACTCAGTGCCGGCATCCAGGCGGGAAATGGTCCGCCCATGAATCGCTGAAAACCGGTCCAACCAGCCAAAATGGCCAGGGTCCAAAAACCGAGTTTTGCCAGGGGATAGCTGAAAATCGGGCGCCCGGCGATTTTTGGCACAATGTAATAGGCTACCGCCAAAGCGATCGGCGCGAACCAGAAATAGATCAGGTTTGTAACAAACCATCCGGCTGCTCCAGCGGCCATTACCGGGGCAGCACCTCGATTAATCAGCACGTTTGCCGTGATAAAAATCCACGGGAACCAAACCGCTGCCCCAATCACGTAATACTCTGAAATATAAACATCACCGGTCCGGCGGACCCGGAACATCGGAATCACCCACACCACCATCATCAGATAGGAAAGCGCGAAAAGCATCCACATCCAGCCCGGGAAATCGAGCCACGGAATTGACCTTCCTTTTCCGATCCAAATTGCGAAAACCGCCAGGCCAACCGCGAAATTCCAGACATGCCCCGCCACGATGACTGCCTTAGCTTTCGTCATTTCCACTCGCGTCAATCGCGCAACGAGCCAGAGCATGACTCCAATTCCCGCCTGCATGGCCCAGCCATAGACAAGAGCGGTCATATGCGCCGGAAACAAGCGTCCGTAGCCCAAAAACTGGCAATCCGCCCACAAAGCAGGCACAGCCAGTTTCAACGCACTGAGAAACCCGAACAACGTGGCTACGAACAGCCAGACCGCCGCACTGGTGAAAAAGAACATCACCGGAAACCGGACCGAGCGGTCAATTCCCGCCCGCTCCTGCACGTCTTCAGCTGTTACCTGTGAATTGTCGCTCATCGAAATTACTCGTTCGGGGCTTTACCCTTATCCTGGCCTTTGGCCTCAGCTTTACCCTTGCCCTTCGCTTTTCCTTTTTTTCCACCGCCTTTTCCTCACTCTGGCTCACCCGTTTCATCCGGCTTCGGGTCCGTACCCTTGGCGGATGCTTCTTCCTCGGCCGCTTTCTTCGCGGCGGCTTCGGCAGCTGCAGCGGCCTGGTTTTTCAAGTCAGTTGGAGAACCGGGGACTGCCGCTTCGCTCGGCTTTTCTTTTGTCGCTCCGGAAATCACCGATTGCATCGCTGCTTCAATTTTGGCTTCATCAACCAGTGCAGCCTGGGCAGCGGTGACTTCTTCAAGATTGGCTTCGCGTTGTGCGATCACTTTTTCGGGAAACACGCCTTTCACCGACGCCGCTGCGGGATCTTCCACCCCGGTAATGTAAATGACCAAACCCGCCAAAAGCCCAAAGCTGAGAAACGCCAAACCGCCCGCGACGGTCGCCCGAAATCGGTTTTGCGTTGTGTCTGCCGGATGATCGCTCATTGGAAAATTCAGTCGGTCGTCTTCGAATCAACAGGGTTGGTTTGCCGAAGCAACAGGGTTCGTTCGTAAATCAGTTAATCACATTCAAACTTTCGTCCAGTCTCGGATCGCGACAGGGGAACAGGCTGGCAGTCCCAAGTCGCCACAACAAGGCAAAGCCAAACAGGCAGCCCACTGCGAGAAACGCGACGATGTCATAAATAATTGCGCCTTTGATAATCATTTCCTGCCCGTGCGTAATCGAAGGTCCGCGCTCGGGAATGATGATCCAGTAAATGTCCATCAGGTGCATCAAGAGCGTCCAAATCGCAACGCCACAGATGTATTTCACGTTTTTCTTGGCCTGCTGGATCAGCAAAAACCCGAATGGAATGAAGAAGTGGCCGGCCACGAGGAAAATCATGGCGTGCTTGTTCCAGTAGCCGGTGTTTCGCGTCAGGTAAAAGACGGTTTCCTCGGTGATATTCGCATACCAGATCAGGAAAAACTGCGAGAAGGCGATGTAAGCCCAGAAAATCGTGAAGGCGAGCAAGAGCTTGCCCATCAGGTGGTAGTGCTCAGGCGTGACCACATTTTTGAGGTGACCGGTTTTTCTCAGCCAGCTCGTGAGCAGAATCAATAGTGCCATCGAGTTCAGCGCGCTGCCGGCGAACAGGTAAACACCCCACATCGTGGAGAACCACTTGTAATCGAGGGCCATCAGCCAGTCGAATACGAGAAAGGTCCAGGCCGCCGCAAAGAATGGCAGAAAGCCGCAAGCCCAGCGCCGTTGAAGCAGAAACCACTTCGGATCACCGTCCTTGTCGTTCCGGACCGACCAGAATCGAAGCGTGTAAATGATTCCGACGAGAGCAATGAAATACAGCACGAACCGGAAATACCAGGCCCCGTTGTTCAGGTAGCCATCTTTTTTCCACAGCAGGACATCGCCGTGATGATGGTCCATGTAAGCGTCTTTCCGAATTTCTTTCGTCAGCGCTTTTTCAGACAAATCTTTGTCCAGCAGCTTCTGCAACTCCTTCTCCTCATGCGCAATCGCTTCTTTCAGGTGATTCGCATGCCCGGGTGTCACGCCCGGCTTGGCGATGGCCGCTTCTTTTTCCGACTTGAAGGCGTTGAACGCAGATTGCGCATCGGCTTTGTTCTTTTCGTAATCCGATTTCAGGTCGGCCAGCTTTTGGTCGAAGTCTTCGTGGATGTGGTGCTCTATCTCCGCCTTTTTCGGGAACCACTCCCACAGGGCATCACGGAATTCGAAAGCCGGAACAATCAACGGCAGACCGAGGATCAACATAAACAGCACCATGCTGCCGATGTTTTCCATCAGTCGCCGGACGACGATCCCCCACCCGGAGTTGGAAGCGTGGTGGAGCAGGGTCCAGAAAATTCCTCCGATGGAAAGAGTCAGGAAATACGTCACCGCGAACAGCCAGGAATAGCCCATGGCCTGCTTCGATTGCTCGCTGCCGGCGGCGTAGAGCACGAAAAACACGATCAAAAACAGCACGCCGCCGCCCAGGAGCGCCAGCTTCAAAAGGCCACCGCCCTTGAACTGTTCGCCTTCGCGAAAATCGTCTGCGTCTTTCAGTCCTGCCATGGTTTGCGGTTAAAAATTAAGTGGTCCAAAAATTGAGTTCATTACTGCCCGGCTGCCTGCAACGTCCGCACGTAAGCCACGATGGCCCAGCGATCCTGCACGTTGATCGTGCCGTTATAGGGGCCCATCAGCCCTTTGCCGTGGGTAATCGTCCAATAAATTTGCCCTTCCGGAAGCGCCTTGACCTGATCGGTCAGCAAATTCGCGGTCGGAGGAAGCCCCGCGCCGTCCGCCCAATATTTGTGTACGATGCCTTGCCCGTTCCCGCTCGCTCCATGGCACACCTGGCAGTTGATTTCATACCGCTGCTGTCCGCGCTTCAGAAGATCCTCGTCGACCTTGACCTGATTCGGAAATCCTTCGCCGAAGTTGTCAACAAAGGTGCCGGTATTGAAATAATCGTCTCCTACACTGAAATCGAGAGACGTGGAAGGAATCCCTCCCTCTTTGGAAATCGGCTTTACAAAGCCCATTGGAATCGTTCCGGCGACCGGCTTCCGGCTCCCCTGGTTGTCCTCAAAGAAGTGGCTCGGCTTCTGGTACTTCACCTTGTACTGCCGGTCCATGTCCGGAAACAGTTCGAACGGCGGTTTGGTGAAATACTCGCCACGCGGACCGATCGCCGCGGCAAGCGTGACGGTCAAAATGGCTAAAACGATAAAAAACCAGCGCATGACAAAATCCTACACTTCCAACAATTCAATTTCTTCCGCCCCGATCTCCTCGAGGAATTCCTTGGTCCGCTCCTTGCGGAATTTCGGGTCGCGGGACTCGATCACCATGATGAATCCGTCATCAGTCGACTTTTTAAACAGCGGCGACTCGAACAGCGGGTGATTCCAGCGGGGTAGCAAAATGAAAGCCAACAGACCAAAGACGGTCGCAAAAGCGGTCAGCAAAATCGTCAGCTCAAACATCACCGGGAAGAACGCGGGAATCGTGTTCAAGTTGGTCGGCTTGTTCTGCACGACGGTCGGATACAGCATCACCTGGGTGAAAAACTCGAGAGTGAACGCGGTCAGAAAACCGGTGATTCCACCAATCAACGACACGGTCGAAAGCCAGGATTTGCCGAGCCCCATCGCCTTGTCAATTCCGTGAACCGGATACGGCGTGTGGACATCCCATTTCTTGAAGCCGGCATCCCGCACCTTCTCGGCGGCATGATACAACTCCGGCGCCGAACCAAATTCGGCAACGTAAGCAAACGGCGTTGTTCGGGCTTCACTCATCAATAACTCTGCTCAGAAGAGGCAACGCTGGCTCCGCGGGCTGCACTGCGCTTGTCTTTCAAATTTTTCCAGTCCGGATAATGCGGGTCATTCTGCGGCAACACGCCTTTCACCTCGGCCACGGCAATGACCGGCAGGAACTTCACGAAAAGCAGGAACAGCATCAAAAACAGCCCGAACGTCCCGGCAAACATCCATTTTTCCGTAAGGGACGGCGCGTAATAGCCCCACTGACCGGGCAGGAAATCCCGCGAGAGGGTCGTCGGGATAATCACGAATCGCTCGAACCACATCCCGGCGTTCACGAAGTTCGCCACGATGAAAACGACCCACAAATTCCGACGTGCCCAGGCAAACCAGAAGATTTGCGGCGAGATCACGTTGCAGAAAAACATCCAGTAATACGCCCAGGTGTAGGGACCCGACAAAATCCGAAGGTGAAAGGCATCACCTTCATATTTCGACGCGGAATAGTAGCTGATGAACAGCTCCATGATATAGGCGTAGCCCACGATCGTTCCCGTCAGGAGAATGATCTTCGCCATGTTATCGATGTGCTTCAGCGTGATCATGTCTTCCAGCCCGTAGAGCTTTCGACACGGCAACATCAACGTCAGCACCATCGCAAATCCGCCAAACACCGCACCGGCAACGAAATACGGCGGGAAAATCGTGGTGTGCCAACCCGGCACAACCGAAGTTGCGAAGTCGAACGAAACGACCGAGTGCACCGACAAGACCAGCGGGGTCGAAATCGCGGCCAGGATCAGGTAAGCCATCTCGTAGTGACGCCACTGGCGGTTTCCACCTCGCCAACCGAGGGCAAACAGACCATACAAAATCTTCGCGAGCTTTTTCTTGGCCCGGTCACGCAAGGTCGCAAGATCCGGAATCAGTCCGACATACCAGAACAACACGGAAACCGTGAAGTACGTCGAGACAGCAAAGACGTCCCACAACAGGGGCGATTTGAAGTTCTGCCAGATCGCGTTGGCATTTGGAATTGGAGCCAAAAACCACACCATCCAGAAACGACCGACGTGAAACCCGGGATAAATCCCGGCGCAAATCACCGCAAACAGCGTCATCGCCTCCGAGGCCCGGTTCACCGACGTTCGCCACTTTTGGCGCGTCAGAAAGAGAATCGCCGAGATCAGCGTTCCGGCATGACCGATACCAATCCAGAAAACGAAGTTCACAATCGCCCAGCCCCAGGCCACCGGCTGGTTATTCCCCCAAACGCCGACACCGGTAGAAACGAGATACACCAATGTGCCGATCAGGACACCGGCAAGCAGGGCGCTCGGAATGAAAAACACCCACCAAATCAACGGCTGCCGGTTTTCCACGATGCCGCAGATCCGGTCCGTGATCCACGCCATGGAACGGTTGTTCAGCACAAGCGGCTCGCG
>JABDJT010000342.1 GCA_013003335.1 Verrucomicrobiales bacterium
GGCAAGGCCCGGATTCGCACGCAGATGTCAGCGGGGCATTCGATCGAGGAATTGCGGTTCGCGTCGGAGAAATTCGGGGAGGTTTGGAAGCGGATTTCGGGGTGAACTTACCGGATTGTATCGGGCAAGGGCCGGAAAGTGGCGAGAGCAGAGCAGAGCAAGGATTTCAGGCGCCGGGTTTTTTGAGCAGGCCCCAGATCCGGGAAACGGGAATCACAAGCGTGGAATGATGGCTTGCCCGCGAGATGGCCACGCCAACCACGGCTCCCTTGCTGTTGAATACAGGCGTGCCGCATCCCGGTGTGCTGAGGGCAAGATCGGTCTCGAAAACACGCGGAAAACCGGTGTTTCGCTTGCTGATTTCCGTTCCCAGTTTCCGGTGGAGGACTGCGAGGGAGGATCGCTCGGATCGCGTGTGGTTCGAAACGGCCTGGCGCACGTTCGAACTCACGGTTCCGGTTCGCAAAGCGCCGTTCCGGTCGTATCCGGCGATAAAACTTCCGATGACCGGTGCTTTGTCGAATTTTTCAGGACGATGTCCGTCGACAACTTTCCAATCAAGAAGTTGGATGACTCTCAAATGATCGAGCTTCGAAAGGAGGCGATGATGGCCGCGAAACACGGTTCCGTCCGACAATTTCACCAACACAACCTTCGTCGGGCGGGCCGGTGCGAAATCAGCCGTGGTGATGACGATGCCGCGTTGGTGATCGAGGAGGGTCCCGAGGGCTGATTCACCGGTCGAACGTGTGAAAATTTCAACCCGGTGACGGGCGGAGGGGACTTTGAGCACTTCGTGAAACTGCGCGACCATGGCCAATTCCAGGGCATCGATTTCCCCGCGCGCACTTTCAAGTTTCTGCTGAAGGGCTGCGCTTCGAACCGTTTCAATATCAGCCCTTTCGCGGCTGACTGTGATCAATTGCCGCAGAGTTGGAGCATTCCCGGGATCGACCTGGAGTGCGAGTTTTTCATCTGCAATCAGAATGGAACTGATTGAGAAAAGCAGAAGGAGAGCAAACCAGGACGGAAAGTGGCGGCGGCTTCGTCCCATCGAATAATTTCGCACTGAAATTAGTTAGCAGCAAGCAGAACACCGGCTGTCACTGGAGTGGCGATTTCAGCCAGTTCCGGCCAGTTGGTGAAGAATTCTGTAACCGGAACGTGAGAAGTGTATTTTCCGCTGGCATCCATTGCACGGTGAATCGCAACCAGACCGCCGTCGAGATTGAAAAGCGGGCCGCCCGAATCGCCAACGTTCACGCGGCAGGTGGAGAGGATGCGACCGGATTGCGGGCTGGTATAACCGAAACCGAAGCGAACCGGAGCAATGCGATTCGGATCAAATCCGGTGGCGTGACCGGCCGCGATGTAAGGAGTGGTGCAGGCTTCGTTCGTCGCAAGAGAAACATTCACGAAATTGTCGGTTCCCTTCGAGTCATTCAGTTTCAGAACTGCGATGTCCTTTTCGAGGTCAATTTTGACGACCGTTGCAGTCTGCGACTTCTTCCCGTTTTGAAACACGCGAACGGTTTCGCCATTCTTACCGCTGAATGTGTGTGCTGCTGTGAAGATCACTCCGCTCTTGGAGACGAAAACTCCGCTGCCCCACTGGCCTGCTGCGCTCTTCAGGCTCACGGTGGAAGCGGCGAGGGCCGGGGAAAGCTGTCTGGCACGTTCTTCGAGCTTCTCAATGGAGGGCTGATCAGCGAGGGTGATCGAACCGGCAAGAAGGCCTGCCATCAAGATTGAGAATCCGGTCGAAGTTGCGTGCATGTCTTGATTTTCGCCTTTTCTATTAAAATTGCAATAAATTTTTATAAATGTTTTCAATTATGAAAATTATAGATTCGCGCCCTTGATAGCAAATTGGGTGAATTTTCAGCTTTGAGACGGCTTTTTGTTCTCAAATTTGAGAAACGCAAGTCAGTTTTGACTACGATTCAACAGGGTTGGATCCCCGAATGAACCCTGTTGGATCGTTTTTCGCTGAAGATTGACCGGGTTGCGGAATTCGGGCAGTTTCGGGGATGATGCAGCGGCGATTGTTTCTTGTTATGGCTCTTTATCTCCACGGGGGAGGAAACCTCCCGGGCGAGCAAATCCAGGAGCCAGCGCCGGATGCGAACCTTCCAGCGGGATTGCCGGAGACCATTGTAGCGGAGCCTCAAGCGGGGAAACACTCCAGCGCATTGCACGCGATGAATTCGATTTACCGGGCCTATCAACTCGATCCCGTTGCGATTGAACTGCGATCGAGGCTGGGGATAGCCGAAAATACGGATGCAATTTTCGGAGCGGATCGCGACGGCGCCGTTGACCCGGGAGTTTTGCAGGTTTTTTGGCAGGATGGGTTCACAGCTCGTATTGCGGCCCTCCAACGGAAACGAGGATTCGAGGAAATGCGGGATCACCTCGAATCAGGCCATCCGGTGATGGCGTTGATTCAGCAGAAGGAGAACGAAGCCCTGCATTGGGTCATTCTCTCCGGTTTTTCCGATAACCTGTTTCAGATTTCGGATTCACTGCTCCCCGGGAAGACGGTGTCCGAGCCTGCCAGGTTGTTTACCGATGAAAAAATTGTGAACGCGATTCTCGTGAAACCGGCGCCGCCCCTGATTCAATCGGCGGTCTCGAAATTAGGCAAGCGACTGATCAAATGGTGGGGAGTTGTGGAGGGGATCCCCGGCAATCCCGTCGTGTTTTTCACCGGATTCTGCCTGCTTCAGGCGGTAGTCATCTGGTTGCTGCTCTCCCGGATCATCTTCGGCGGTGTATCCTTCTGGAAATGCCTTGGCGCCACATTCGCGGCGGCGGTGGCGACGATTCTGATCCTGGTCGGAATCGACTTGGCGATATCCGGGGCGTGGATTGGCGGGGTGATTGGGATTTTGGCGTCGATTTACGTGAGCAAACTCGTCTTGGCCGTGAATTTCAATGCTGCTGCGTTGGCTTATCTTTTATCGCTGGCCACCATGGTGGTGGTGGTGTTGCCGTTTCACTTCCTCTGAAGCGATCCCTCCGATTGACGAATTTCCCGATTCGGGCCGATACTCCGCCCATGACTCTTTGGAAACGGCTCGCCATTCTCCCGGCTTTTTTCCGCTTCGCGCCCCTGTCTCAGACCGATTCGCATGCCCTCGCTTTATGAAAAATCGGTTCGCGGGGTTCGCCATTTTATTTTTTCTTCTCCTGGCCGGCCTCGGTTTGGTCGCAGTCATATTTTCGGGGAAAACGAAAACGCGATTCAGTCCCTCCAAGGTGGAGCGACCGTGGGCAGCAGATGACTATCGGGAGTTTCTGGTTGATCCGCTTCAGCCGACTCCATCGCTTGTGTCACCGGCTCCCACCTTCAATGTTGACGATTCGAAGACCGGCGAGGTGGAGGTTACCTGGCTAACCCCGCACGGAATACCGAAGCTCGGACTGTTTGGCGACCGAATTGAGGCCGGACCAGGTATAGCGGAGGTGAGGCTGCCAAATGGCCAGATCGTTCGAATAAAAGGCATCGCGATCATGCCCGTTCTGCCAACCAATCAACGGGGAAAGACAGCCGCCGACCGAAAAAGGCCGGTGGACTGGCGGAATCCTGCTAGTTTGGATCCGATCACCGAACCCGAATCGGTTGGCTTGCCGGAAACATGGGGCACTAACACGGTTCAACGTTTTCTCATCCCACTCGAAGCCACAGATTCGCAAGAAAAGCCCGTTCGCTGGCAGACTTGCAAGCTGTTCAACAACGAGACGAAACAACGCCTCGGCAGTGGAACCAGTGTCGTTCGAATGAGCGGGCATATGATTTATGCGGTGGACCTGAACATGTTTCACACCGCACCGCTTTCACTTGTGGTGCCGATTTGTTACGGCGAAACGGAGGAAATTTCGATCGATCCGACAAAGAAAGGCACTATGAGATTTACCAGGCATCCCGCCGAAATCGGTTTTTTAACTGCGCGGGACGGTCGGTTGAATGGCAGTTCCTGGGGCGGCAGTGGGTCGGAGAGTCTAACGAGATTTCGCTACGAATCCACCACGCGGAAGGGTGATTGGCAGTCATTTTCATTGATGACTGTTTGGCCGTCTGTTCTGGCCGTGATGATCGATCGGTTTGAACCTCGAGACGGAGGCAAAGGCCGATGGGCCCGGGTGACGGCGAATGGCGGACTGCATTCCGTTGGACATCTCAAGCCGATCTCCGAAGTGGAGTCCATCCGCCTCCGCCAATACCCGAATTTGGCCTGCTGTGTGTTTCAGATCCCCGGGTTACCGGGAAAACCTGCGGCGACGAATCTGTTCGATGTGAAAATTGGCCCCCTCAAAATCGATGGAAGTTATGAATTCAACGAATTGATGGAGGACGCCACGGCACTGCAGTGGAATGTTCCTCACAGAGGCTCTCTCAGTCACCATTTCCCTCTGGTATTTGACGATCCGGATGTAACGCCGGGCGAATTGCTGGCGGAGTATGAGCGATTGACCGGGCAGGAAGTTGAAGTCAATTCGGTCGATTTGAAATTGGAAGCTCCGGAGCCAAATTGGCTGAAGCGATTCGAAAACTGGCTCGATTCAACTTTCTGATTCCCGATTCAGAAGGTTTCGGAAAGCACGCCGGATTCCATGGTCGTGGCTCGCTTCATGTGGTGCCGTTTCATTTTTTTGTGAACTGATCCCGCGAATTGACGGAATTCTGCTTTCGCGGTGATACTCCAACCATGAATTTCCGGAAACGGCTCTTTCTTTTCCTCCCGATTTTTCTGCTGGCTCAGCATTCCCGCGCTGATTCGCACATCCACGAGGCGGACGTCGTCATCTACGGTGCCACGAGCGCGGGTATCGTCGCTGCGGTGCAGCTTTCGCGGTTGGGGAAGACGTCAATCCTGATCGAGCCGTCGAATCATCTCGGAGGGCTGACGACCGGCGGGTTGGGCTGGACGGATTCGGGCCGGAAGTCGGCGATCGGCGGGGTGAGTCGTGAATTTTATGAGCGGATTCACAAACACTATTCGAATCCGAAGGCGTGGAAGTTCGGCAAGCCGGAGGAGCTGAATGCGGATCGCGGCGCCGGGAAGTTCAATCCGGATTCGGACACGATGTGGGTGTTTGAGCCGAAGGTGGCGATGAAAATTTACCGACAGATGATCGCGGAATGCGGCGATGACATCGAGTTGATTATGCGCCAGCGGCTCGACCGCGATGGCGCGGGCGTGACGATGGAAAACGGTCGCATCACCGAAATCCGGGCCGAGTCCGGCGAGCGTTATCGCGGAAAAATCTTCATCGACGCGACCTATGAAGGCGACCTCATGGCCGCCGCGCGAGTGCCCTATCATGTCGGGCGGGAGTCGAACGAAACTTACGACGAGACCCTCAACGGCGTGCAGCTGGAAAACCGCCACAACCACAAATTCATCGTCAAAGTCGATCCCTACAAAACGCCGGGCGATCCGAAAAGCGGGCTGGTCTGGGGCATTTCCCCCGAAAAGCCGGGCGAAGACGGCTCGGGTGATCGGCGGGTGCAGGCGTACTGTTTCCGGATGTGCATGAGCCTCGATCCGGAAAATCGCGTGCCGTTCCCGAAACCGGACGGCTACGACGAAACGATGTATGAGCTGCTCTTCCGAAATTTCGAAGCGGGCGATCTGCGGATTCCTATCGCGCCGGGCATGATGCCGAACGGCAAGACGGACACGAACAACAACTACGCCTTTTCCACCGACAACATCGGGATGAATTACGACTACCCCGATGCCGATTACGCGACGCGGGAGAGAATCATCGCACAGCATGAACTGTATCAAAAAGGCCTGATGTGGACCCTGCAAAATCACGAGCGAGTCCCGCAGGAAATCCGTGATCACTTCGAAAAATGGGGCCTGCCGAAAGATGAATTCACCGAAACCAGCGGCTGGCCGCCGCAACTCTACATCCGCGAAGCGCGCCGCATGGTCAGCGGATATATCATCACCGAAAATGACTGCCGCCGCGGACGGGTTTGCGAGGACTCCGTTGGCCTCGGCAGCTACAACATGGATTCGCACAACTGCCAGCGATACGTCACTGCCGATGGCGCCGTGCAAAATGAAGGCGATGTCCAGGTTTCCCCAGGCGGACCGTATGCGATCAGCTATCGGGCGATCATTCCGCGAAAGAGCGACGTGAAAAATCTATTCGTGCCTGTCTGCTTGAGCAGTACCCACATCGCCTTCGGCTCGATCCGGATGGAGCCGGTTTTCATGATTCTCGGTCATTCGTCTGCGACAGCCGCTTCGATGGCGATCGATGCACGAATCGCCGTGCAGGATGTCGATTACGCGAAATTGGAGGCCCAGCTGATTGAGGAAGGTCAGGTCGTCGATCTGCCGCCGGATGCCAAACCGCATCTCACCATCAAAAAAACCGGATTTAAAGGGATCGTGATCGATGACACCGAAGCGAAACTAACTGGGCATTGGACCGATTCGACCTCTGCCAGAAACTTCGTCGGCGTCGGATACAAACATGACGGCGCGAAAGACCAGGGGAAAAAGTCCGCGGTTTACTCCGTCGCGCTCGAGAAAGCCGGAAAATACGAAGTCCGGTTCAGCTACACGCCGAGTACAAATCGAGGCACCAACGTTCCCGTCACCGTCGTTTACGGCGACACGAAAATCGAAAAACAGATCGACCAGCGGAAGAC
>JABDJT010000351.1 GCA_013003335.1 Verrucomicrobiales bacterium
CCCCCGGGCAAAACCAGACGCTCGGCAAGATGTGGTCGTCAGCTGTCTATGAACTAATGAACCTGACAAACGCAGGCGGATTTCTCCGCCACTGCGACGACGCCAAACAGGGTAAACTGACCCGCACCGAATACGCCGAGGGCAACCAACGCCTCGAATACAACGCCTGCGTGGCCTTGAAAAACTTCTATCACTCCACCTTCAAACCCTGGGCCGAAACGAACGGATACGAGCCGGCCCGCGGCGAATTGGGGGAAGGATTTTACCTGTGGATCCCCGAATCCTACGAAGCCTGGATCGCAAGTTACACCGACGGCAGCTACGATTATTTCTACGATTATTTCGACAAAACGATCGTGCCGTACCTCGAGAAGAAAGGACGGTACAACCCGGTAAAGCACGCCGCGAATTGAACAGGGCGGCTAGCAGTTCACATAGCGAATCGGGTTTTGGGCGGAAGCACCCTGGAGGTGTCGGACAGAACGCAGGAGATAGCGATTTCGTACTGTTTCAGGGGCCTTTCTCCCGCAAAATTCCCAGCGGCCATTCCCCGCAAAGGCAGAATCATCGCGGGTGGAGTAATCCTTCGTTCCAGCCGGGTTCCATTCATCGATCTGATAAACTTCCCTCACAACGCCACGAAAAACGGCGCAGGCATACTTTGCCTTCTCCCGCCTTCTTCCCAGAACCCATGTACCCCTCGTCGCCTCGTAAAGCTCCAGTTCAGACATATCGGAACGAAACAGGCGATTGATTTTGATCAGCATCAAAGGATCGATGCATTCGGCCGGTTCCGCCGAAATTTCAGCGATCACATCGCCCACCGAGATTCGCCCCAACGACTTCGAATGAATCCCTCTACACTGGTTCGAAAGACTTCCCAAACTGAGTGTATCGATCACGCTCGCTTCGACCAGGGCGGCCTGGTCATCGGTTAAGCCAAATCGAAGTATCTCGATTATTGGCTCCAGTCCCGATGTCCGAATTTCCTGAATATGCTCCGCCTTCTTCGAGTCGCTCTCATCATGCAAATGACTGAATGCGCGATTCCCAATTCCTTTACCCACGTAGAAAATTTTCTGATCACGCGGATCAAGATACAAATAGACATATGACCGCAGTTCCTCGATCACTTCCGGCGGAAATTGATTCATCTCAGGGTCGCGGTTTTCCGGGATTCAGTTCCTCTCCTACACGAACCAACAGGGTTGGTTCATTGAACGTACCCGGTTCATTCGGTTTTCGCCTCGCTCTTCTCATCGACCCAGCCGCGCAGTTTCGCGTGCACCTGCGAGGTCTTGCCCATGTAGTGATCCATCTTGTAATCAACGGCTGATTTGACCATGTGGTCCCGGGCTTTCTCCATTTCCCCGAGAGCCTCGAAATACAGGCCGAGATAGAGGTGCGCATAGCAAAGCTGGTTCCGCTTCGCGCTTTCCGGGCCGGCATTGGCAGCCTGGAGGACGTCTTCAGCAGATCCGGTCCCCGCGAAGAGGGCGTGAACTTCTTTCATCGGGACCCGCCCGTCCCGCTGGATATCAATGAAATCTTTGCGGGCCTTTTCGACGGTTCCTTCAGGCGCCCGGACCGCACAGATGAAATGCCAAACCGCGTTTTCCACGTCCTGAGTGTTCACGGTTTGATGGCGCTCGAACTGCGCCACGCCTTTCTCGTATTCTTCGGCGTAATAATAGCAAAGTCCGCGCTGCCAATGATGCGGATCGCGATCCGGCAGGATTTTCAGCTCGGCATCAAAATCGGCGATCGACTCCTTGATTTTTCCCGCAAAAAACCGCTCCACGCCGCGACGATGGAACGCAGCTGCCCGCAATTCCGCGAGATCCGTGTCTTTCCTGGCCCCCTTGGTCAATTCGATCAACTGATCGAGGTCATTCGCTGCCACCGCCTTTTCGATCTTCGCTTTCAATTCCGTTTCCGGGTCCGGCTTGTCGGTTTTCGGTTGGTCCTGGGCCATGATCGGAATTTGCAGGTAGGCGGCGAGGCAGAGAATAGCTGCAGCGTATTTCATGTCCCGACTCTGCCTGAAAATCGACGGGATGACACCTGAAAAGTGAGAAAGCCCGGCCCCTCGAAAGGGACCGGGCTTTTTGACCACTCAACGATGTCTCTCAACAACCTCGGGACATGTATTGGAGACAAATTTTACAAAATTTTCAGCTTACCGGGACGCGACCTTGTTGTGGTACTCGTTGTATTTTCCGGTCGGGACAATGAGCTTGTTGCCCGGATAGATCAGCGTGCTGTTCCCCAGTTTATTCAAGCGCTGCAGTTCTTTCATCGTCGTAAAAAAGTCACGAGCGAGCGCATACAGGTTGTCGCCTTTCTGAACGGTGTATTCCCCGTAAGTCTCGTCATTTTGGAGTAACGGATTGTCGTACACCTGGCCCCGCCCTCCGGATGAACGGTTGGTGGAAACCGGCTGGGCACTGGTCCCGCCGGCAAAGGCCGGCGCCGAATTGGACGGTGCACCGCCACCACCAGCACCGGGAATCTTCAGGCGCTGGCCACCGGCAATGGCGTCACTTTTCATGCCGTTAGCCGCCTTGATCGCCGCCACGCTGGCACCGGTCTTCCGGGAAATCGCACTGAGCGTGTCGCCGTATTTCACGGTGTAAAAGCTGGAGCTGCCGGTATTCCCAGCTGGTGCCGGCTTCGGAGCAGCTCCGGCAAAACTGTTCTCGGGCCGCTTGGGCCTGGCCTTCGGCTTGGACGGAATCACGAGGCGATCCCCGATAAAAATCTGCTGCCCTTCACGAATCCCGTTCGCTTCCATCAGGGCCTTTCGCGGCACACTGTAACGGTCGGCAATCTTGCTGATCGTGTCGCCTTCAACAATCACGTAAACTTCCTTCTGCGCCGGCGACGCCGGCTCCTCGTAGGAAACCCGGGTCGTTGTATCCCGGGGTGGCTTCACCTGCGTCACGGTTGATGCAGCGGCATTTTCCAGTGCCAGAACCCGTGATTCCAGCACGGCAATTCGGCTTTTTAAAACCTCCAGTTCACCACCTGCCCCCTGCGCGGTCGCAACCTGCGAAAACAGGAAGGCGGAAAGTGAAATTGTCCCGAGAGTGAAAGCGATTCGTCTCATGCAGGAAGCTTAAAATTTTTTATTGGTTTAGACAAGCAGAAATTTTAGAAAAATTAAATAAAATTAGAGAATTTCGAAACTGAAATTATGAAAATTATTGCCCGTCGTTCAAATTACCGCATTTCGCCAACAAAAGTTGTCAACTTTGAAACGGCGCAGCCCTGAATTCCTTCGAAAAATTTTATAATTTTTCGGACGGTCGGATGCGATCAGAAAATTCCTGCAATCCAACCCGTCCTTCAATCGCGCGGAACAGCGTGAGTTCATCAGCCGATTCCAGGCTGCCTCCCACCGAAATCCCCTGCGCCAGGCGGGTGATCTGAATTTCCGATCCGGACAGCTGGAGAATCTCGACCAGGTAATTGGCCGTCGCCTCTCCTTCCACATCCGCCCCGAGTGCGAGAATCACTTCGGTAAACGGACCGGCTTTCAAACGCGCCGCCAGTTCCCCGATCCGCAAATCTTCGGGCCCGATGTTATCGAGCGGTGAAATTTTTCCCCGCAAGGCATGATACTGGCCGCGGTAGGCACCCGACCGTTCCAGCGGCAGGATATCTGTCGGCTGCTCGACCACGCACATGACGCTGTCCTCGCGGGACGGTCCGTCGCAAATCGCACAGCCTTTTTCCTCGGTGGCGAAAAATCCGCAGGTCCGGCATTCGATCACCGTTTCGCCAGCCAGCGCAAGCGCGCCGGAAAAAGCCCCGGTCATTTCCTGTCCCTGCTGCATCAGCCAGACTGCAATTCGTTCCGCGCTCTTGGGACCAATGCCCGGAAGTCGCTTCAGCTGGGCGATCAGCACCTTGACCGGTTCGGGATAATCCACCTGTGCCATTACGAAAAAGAGTGCCGGTTTACATCATGCCGAGCAGGCGCGCGTGGCCTTCGTCGGTGAGTTCATACGAATCTTCGGCATGCTCCTGATCCGGATTGGTCAAAAATCCCTGGGTGCGCTCGATGAAAAAATTCACCGGACCGTCTTCAACTCCCGGCACCCGCGCGCGGCTGAATAAATCGAGCGCCTCTTCATACTTGGCTTCGCGATAAAAAATGACGCCCTGCCAGAACTGATCGCGGCGCTGGCGTTCCTCGTCCGTGAACTGCTCCTTCATCGCAAGAATCTGGTAGATCTCACTCATGACGTCCTCATCCGGATCATAAAACATCTCCATCGGCCGGACCTCGACCTTGTCCGAAACGATCAAAAACGTGCGCGCACTGATCAGCACATCGGAATCGTAACGCAGATTGGCGTGCGCCAGACGGCGGGAAAAGTCCGTTTCCGCGCCCACCCCGCTGTAAAAGTAGTGCTGCGGCGAACCGTAAACCCCAACCGTCATCGAACCGGAACTGACGGCCACCCCGAACTGCAGGCGGTGAAACCACCTCGTCTCGCATTCCTGGTTCAGATTCTGCAAACGGGTCCGCAATTCCAGCGCTGCCCGACAGGCCTCCTCCGCGTGTGTCTCAGAAGGCTTCAGCATCCCGAAAAAGACCCGGACCAGGTCCGGACCGGACTCGTCCAGGTATCCGCCTTTCGACTTCAAAAAATCCGAAGTGGAGCGAAGAAACAGGTTCGACATTTTCAATACCTCGGTCGGCTCCATCTTTTCGCGCAGGTCTCCGTCGTTGAACACCCGTACGGTCAGCACGCTCACCTCCCGGACCGCACCACTGAAATCCGGCGGTTCCGGCGCGCTCATCATTTCATCCAGGATCGTCCGCGAAACCCGGGGGCCCAGCACGTTCTGCAAAACCCGCTTCCGCATCCCCAGTTCGGTCCCCGCGTAAATGATCCCGGCCGTGGCGGCCAGCAGGGCAGCAGTCATGCAGGAAAACGGCTCGAAGAGTTTTCCATACAACGCAAAAGTCGGCGAGAGCCCCATCAGCACGACGAGGATGGTCATGAACACAAGAATCTTGTGTCCGAGCTGCGGGATATCGACGAGACACCATGCCACGCCGAGCGAGGTCACGGTGATCAGAAGGATTTCCAGCCAGCCGACCCGGCTCATTTCCGTATCGGGAAAAAATCCGCTGCCGCGATATGTTTCGCCCAGCCAGGCGGCCGGACCTTCGAATACGCCGGTGAAATACAATCCCAGCACCGCGGCAGCCACGAGGCTCCCGATCAAGAGTGCTGTCAGCGCATATCGACGCATTGAAAATGGAGTGCGTTAAATTGTTTCACCATCCGGGGTTCCCGTGCTGCTTTATTATCCACGTTTTGTGCTGTGCGCCAAGCTATCGCAGGATAAAAAACGAATCAACAGGGTTCGTTCGGAGAACCAACCCTGTCTGCTCGAAAATCCGGTGCTGAAAAATTCCGGTTAGTTACACCCGCAGCCACTGTTTCCGCAGCATTCCGCTTCCATTTCCTCCGGAGACGGAACCCGGCCGAGTTCAAGCGTCTTGGCGACGTGCTTGGAAATAGTGGAGGCGATATCGTTGAGACCGTCCTGGGCCGCCATGAATTCCGCGATCAGCGGATTGCTTTCCAAATCGGATTTCGCGGTGTCGTATTTCTGAATGTCTTCGTCGGTCAGCGAACCGGCGTGCTGCTTCTGGTGCAGTTCCTCGCCGAGGTCGGCAAAGGAACGATACTGCGCTTTGGCTTCGTCGTTTTCGAGAAACGCCTCCACGGCTTTCATGCTCGACTTGTATTCGGGCAGTTCGAGCAGATCCCCGCACAGATCACGGGTTTTTTCGAGAATCGTTGAATTTGCTGGCAAGGAGGCAGTTTGCATCCGCACCGGTAGCCCCGAAACGCTTCCGGTGCAAATCGGCGATCGATTCTTCAATCCTGCGAGACGGGCAATCCCAGCTCCGAATCGGCCGGCGTGCGGCTTTTCAGGATCTGGTTGATGCCTGCAAACAACGGGATCAGGCCGATGACCAGGCCGACGATGCGCTGCTCCTTGTCAATCACCGCCCAGGCAAAAATCCCCGCGGCGACCACCAGCATCAGCCAGCCGATCAGCCGTTTCCCGGCGAAATATTTGTTCATCAGCGGACGGGCTTCCTCCCGAATCTCCGGCAGCATGCGGCGGGCCTGTTCCTTGGGAATTTCCTGGGTCACGAGATAGGCGATGATCTGCGTGTCGAAATCCGCTTTTGCCGCCATCCGAATTGCCTGGCTTTTCACCGCGTTGAGACGCTGCTGCTCGGTGGGTTCTTCAATTTCGATTTCCGGCATACTCGTTCCATTCTGACACGATTTCGGGTCAAAATCTTCATCTTTCCGCTTTCCCGACCCGCAGAGTCTGCGAGAATTGATCCGCTCTTCCTTTTCCCTGACACGGACCTCCATTGAATGAAATTTATCGCGATCGCGAACCAAAAAGGCGGCGTCGGAAAAACGACGACATCGGTCAATCTCGGAGCCAGCCTGGCCGAGCGCGGGGTTCGGGTCCTGATCCTCGACCTCGACCCGCAGGCCAACTCGACCAGTTCCTTCGGATACCGTCCCGGTGAGCACGAAAGTGTTTACAGCGCGCTGATGGGTGAATCGAACATCGCCGATCTCGTGCTCGAAACCGCCTACGACAATCTGACCCTGATTCCGTCGGAAGAA
>JABDJT010000389.1 GCA_013003335.1 Verrucomicrobiales bacterium
CTTCCGGCGTGTTGCCTTTGAACAGCGGGACAAGGCTGTGACCCTGCATGTCGGACGGAATTTCGACTCCGGCGGCATCAAGAAAGGTTTCCGCAAAATCGAGGTTGGAGACGATGTCATGGTTCTCCGATCCGGGCTCGATTACGCCGGGCCAGCGGACCAGCAACGGTGTTTTCAGTGACTCCTCGTACATCCAGCGCTTGTCGTACCAGCCGTGCTCGCCGAGATACCAGCCCTGGTCGCTCGAGTAGATCACGATCGTATTCTCAGCGAGACCGTTTTTATCGAGAAACTCCAGAACGGAACCGATTGCGTCGTCGACTGATTTCACGCAGCGGAGATAATCCTTCACGTAACGCTGGTATTTCCACTGGATGATTTCATTCTCCGACATCGAATTGCGTTTTGCGAGGTAAGCGTCGTTTTTCGGCTTGTAAGCCGCGTCCCAGGCTGCGCGCTGTTCCGTGGTAAGATTGCCGGGCGCTCTCAATTTGAGATCGTTGTCATTGAGATGCTTCTTGATCGTCATCGTCTGGTTCGCCGCGGGGCTGGCACGATTCGAGTAGTCGTCATAGAGCGTTTCCGGCTCCGGAAGGGTGACATCGTCGAGCCATGTCAGGTACTTCGGACCCGGCTGCCAGTTCCGGTGCGGGGCTTTGTGCTGGAACATCAACATGAACGGCTTGTCCGCATCGCGATCCTCCTTCAACCACTTCAGCGTTTTGTCGCGGATAATGTCCGTGGTGTATCCGGTGTGCTCGCGCTTCGTGGCCTGCGACTCAATGCCGCCGTGAAGCATCGGAGGATTGTAGTAGGGGCCCTGGCCGATCAGCACGTCGAAGTAATCAAAGCCCTTCGGCGTGGATTTCAGATGCCATTTGCCGATCGCGGCCGTCTGGTATCCGGCTTCGCGGAGCAGTTTCGGAAAGGTTTGCTGGTCGCCGTTAAATGTATTTCCGTTTTGAACAAAGCCGTTCAGGTGACTGTATTTCCCGGTTTGGATTACCGCCCGGCTGGGGCCGCAGATCGAATTGGTCACATAACAGCGGGTGAATTTCATGCCCTCTTTCGCGATCCGGTCCATTTGCGGCGTGACGATTCGAGAATCGTCATACGCACTCAGCGCCTGCTCGCAGTGGTCGTCGGTAAAAATGAAAACGATGTTCGGTTTGTCTGCGCCGATCAGGGGCAAGGGGAGGAGAAAAGCGAGCAGAAGGGAAAGTTTCGCGGAACATTTCATGGGGGCAGCGTGCCGGAAGCGGCCTTTCGCGACAATCGCGTCTTCGTGTTGCTCCGGCCTGTTTCGGGGATTCGCACTTGCGTTTTTCCTGAAAATTTGGACCGTGAAGTCGTCCAACACGTAACCGGCACGAGATGAAATCCCTTCTTTTTTCCTCACTTACCCTTGGCCTCGCGCTCTTTCTTTCTCCCGCACCTGCTGTTCAGGCGATCGATTTCCAAACCGAGGTGCGCCCGATTCTGCAAAAACGCTGCGGAAAATGCCACAATGGTCCCCGTGCCAAAGGCGGTTTCCGGATCGATAACAACAAGTATCTGATCAAGCGGATCAACACGGAGGAAGATGCCGTGTTTCACCCCGGCCACCCGGAAAAAAGCCTCGCCGTGAAGAAAGCATCGCTCCCCCGTTCGGATACCGATGCTATGCCTCCGCCGACCCGTGGTGATCCGCTGACTACGATCGAACTGGCGACGATCAAGAAATGGATCACCGAAGGCGCCAAACTCGAGTCAACGGTTGATGATGGTGACGGGAATAACACCCCCACCGCCCCGACCACTCCCACCGAGGTCACCTTTCACGAGTGGTCCAACACCCAGGGCGCGACTCTGAAAGCAGCTTTCGTGAAACTAGAAGGTAAAACCGTCACGCTGAAAAAAGAGGATGGCAGCACCTTCGATTATCCCATGTCCAGCCTCGCTCCGGTGAGTCGAACTCTCGCGACAAAACTGGCCAGCGGTCAGTGATGCGAAAACGAATGAACAGGGTTGGTTCGATGAACAAACCCTGTTGGATCGAAAAACAGGGTTTGACCCGATGCCGGTTTGGCGAATGATCGGGGAATGCCGCCGTTGTTGAAACGGGTTCTCTCCCGAATCCCGAAACTGCTCCCGATCGCCATCGCGTTTTCTCCGGCGATCGTGCTCGTGATCCTGATCGGGCAAAACGGCGTGAATATTCCGGTCTACGATGGCTGGGAGCGCACCGAGCTGTTCATGGGTCCGCTCACCTTCGCGGAACTGTATGCGCCGCATATTGACCACCGAATGGTGTTTCCGCGCTTGCTGATGATCGGGCTTGCCCATCTCGGCGATGGCGATTTGCGATGGGAAATGGTGGCCAGCTTCGGCTTCGGAGTCGCAGCGGCAATCGGGATCTGGAAACTGGCCCGGGCCACCCTCGGGGAAAATTCCTGGGGAACCGGCGCGGCATTTTTGTGCAACCTCTGGATTTTTTCGCCGATGCAATACGACAACTGGCTGTGGGCTTACCAGATCGCATTCCTGATGCCAATGGCCTGCCTGGTCTGGGCGTTGTGGGTGACCATTCAACCCTGGGCCTGGTGGAAAAAATGGCTGCTCGCCGGCGTGCTCGCGATCATCGGCACGCACAGCTTCTCCCACGGCCTGTTTATCTGGCCGGCGGTCTTTTTCCTCGCGCTGCTGCTGCCCGGCTTCAAAAAAAAGCCGGTTTTCCTCGTCGCGTTTGCCGCACTGGCTGTGGCGATTCTCGTCCCGTACTTCACGGTCGATTACGAACCCGATTCCGATTTCTCCTACCTCGCACGCGGCACGGACGACACGCCGCTGGTCTGGAATCTGAAACGATTTCTCGGAGTGGAAGTCGAAGACGGGGGGCGGGAAATTGCTACCGCCGGGGATCTGCGCGAATTTTTTCTCACCACGCTGAGCGGCCCTGCCGTGCGACAGTTTGCGATCGATCCCTTTCCGCCGGGAAAAATGATCGGGATTCTGATGCTGGCGGGCTACCTGTTTTGTGGAGGCTGGGCCGTCTTCCTCGCCTGGAAACGGGGCGATCGTGAGACCTGGGCAAAAGCTCTTCCGTGGCTCGCGCTTGGCGGCGCAGTCGTGGCCATCGCGCTCGGGTTCAGCCTCGGGCGGGCGGGGATTTTGGCGCAAGCGCGATCCACCGTGCCGCGGATGCTGAGCGTGACGCTCTACCTGCCGGTGACGTTTCTCGCGCTGGCGATCTTGTTTTGCCGCGATAAAAAATTCCGCCTGCCGAACGGGACCGGAATCGCGATTTTTGCCGTGTTGATTACTTTGCAAATCCAGCCCTGGCTGTACGGCGCGCGGCTGATGGAACTGTGGCGCATTTCCCGTCACCAGGGCCAGGCGCAAGTCCAGTTTATCGAGCATTTTACGCCTGAACCAATCCGGATTCTCGCTCACCTGCCTCCTTCCGTTCAGAGATACGCGCCGATTCTGGACGAGCGCGGCTGGCTCGATCCGCCCCTCGTAAAATCGCTCGACCTGGCCGATTTCAAGCACACCACCACCCCGCTGCCGCCCTCGAAAGGGATTCTGAAATCGAGCGTCCCCGGTGAAAAAGAAGGCACGTGGGAACTGAGCGGCACGACCCTGTTTCATTCACCCAGTCGCCCTGCTGAAGCCGTCGTGATCACGATGGAGCACGACGGGTTGAATTCACCGCGAATCATCGGCCTGGCGGATTTTGCCGGCACGCAGTTGCCGACACGTCACCGGATTGATATTCAGTTCACCGTTTTGTGGGAACAAAAATCCCTCGATCCCGGCACTTGGTCAAACTGGCGCGAGGTCATTGATTTTTCCGGATTTCCCGAAGGTAAACCGGTGATACTGCAGGCCTGGGCCTTTTTGAAAGAAACCGACAAATTTTATCCGCTGGCGAATTTTGTGGAGGTCGCGGCGGACGGGTCGGTGCACCTCGTGGAGCAAAACGAATAAACAGGGTCTGTTTGGCAAACCAACCCTGTTGAATCGTTTTCTATTGTCATCCCCGCGTCAGCGACTCGTCCAAATTCAGAATCATCTGCCCGAGCACGCTCCACGCGGCCAACTCGGTGGGATCGAGTTTTTCGTCGGCCTTTTTCTCGCCGATGGTGAGAAATTCTTTCGCGGTTTCCGGCGCGTTTTGGAAGCGGTAGCGCTGCTCCTGCAGGACGTCTTTCAGCACGCCGACCTCGGTTTCCGTGGGAAGGCGGGAGACGGCCAGTTCGAAGGCAAAATTGAATCGCTCGGCCTCGCTTTTGCCGCCTTCGCGCAAAATCCGCTCTCCAAAAAGGCGGGAAGCTTCGACGAATTGCGGGTCGTTCAGCATGACGAGTGCCTGCAGCGGTGTGTTCGTCCGCGGACGGCGCATGATGCATTTTTCGCGGCTGGGCGCATCGAAAATCACCATGTTCGGCATCGGGGCGCTGCGTTTCCAGTAGGTATACATGCTGCGGCGGTAGAGCTTGCCGCCCTTGTCCTGCTGGTATCGCAGGCCGCCGTTCAGGCTGACTTCGTTCCAGATATTCGGCGGCTGGTAGGGTTTCACGCCGGGGCCGCCGATTTGCGGATTCAGCAATCCGGAAACGGCGAGGGCCTGGTCACGGATGAATTCACCCTGCAACCGGAAGCGCGGGCCGCGGGCGTGCAGCTCATTTTCGGGATCGGCCGCCGCGATTTTTTCGGAGACGCGGGAGCTTTGCCGGTAGGTTTTTGACATGACGAGTTGCTTGATCATTCGCTTCACGTCCCAGCCGGACTCGACAAATTCGGCTGCGAGAAAATCGAGCAGTTCGGGGTGGGTCGGGGGTGTTCCCTGGCTGCCGAAATCCTCGACCGTGCGGACAATTCCTTCGCCGAAAAACATCTGCCAGTAGCGGTTCACCGCGACGCGGGAAGTGAGCGGGTGCTCCGGCGTGGTCAGCCATTTCGCGAGCCCGAGCCGGTTCGGCTCCGCATTTTCCGGAAGCGGCGGCAGCGAGGAAGGCACGCCGGGCTTGATTTCCTCGTCCTTGATGGGCGATTCGTAATGCCCTCGATCCAGCATGTAGGTCACCCGCGTCTTGTTTGCGGGATTGTCCTGCATCACCATCGAGGTGGCCGGTTTCTGCTGCAGATCTGCGACAGCTTTCTCAAGCTTTCCGTGTTCAGCGAGCAGCTTTTTGTAAGCGCCGTCCTTCGTGGCCAGGTAGTGATTTTTCAACAGATCACGCTGCGCGTCGGTCAGCAATTCATCGGGCGTCGTGAGCAGGCCGCCGATCGGATCGCCCTTCGTGTTCAGGATTTCGGGCGCGGTCAGGGCCTGGTTGTAAATCCGCAGGTCATCGACTTCGCCTTTCACGCGCGCCGAATTGTTTCGGCCGCCGATTTTGAACGGGATCGATTTGTCCGGCACGATGGTGTCCTTCAGCGCATTGGCTTCGGGCGGATTGTTCTTGGTCAGTTTACCGTCGATGTAAATTTTCACGCCGGCTGCCTTTTTCGAGCCGTCGTAGGTCACCGCGACATGCTGCCAGGTGTTTGGCTTCAGCTTTGCAGCGGATACGACTTTCAACGCGTTACCCTGCCAGGTGCTGATGATGTGCGTCCCCACCGCCCCGCCCTGCAGCCACAGGTCGTATCCGCGGAAACCTTTGCTCCCGTCCATCTTGGCGAAAACCGCGCCGTTCGCGTTGGCGGGCATTTTCAACCAGCCGGTGAAGGTGAACGGCTCGTCGCCTTCGCGATCGGGAAATCCGGGGAAATTCACCGTTGTGCCACCGTTCAATTTCAACGCCTTGCCCGCCTCCGGTCGATCCGACAGCTCGAATTTTCCGCTGATTTGTCCGACGATGCCGGTAGCCGCGTCTTTCACGGAATTTTTCTCGCCGCCCTCGATCGGAAACCAGTGCGTCAGGCCGTCCGGTTCCTCGACTTTCGGCTGGCCGGCAGCCTTTTTGCGCGCGCCTTCGAGCCATTTTTGAAACGCTGCGTCCGCTCCCTTTCGATGGGCTGCGAGCTTCTCATCGGATGCCTTCACCTTCGCTTCCGCCTCGTCGATCTTTGCCTGGCGCGTTGGGTCCACCACCTCCACGACGGGAGCCTGGTTGCCTTTCCGCGTCTGCATACCGGGGTCGGTCGTGTTGTTGAAGTAGGCGTAAAACTTGAAGTAATCCTTCTGCGAAATCGGGTCGTATTTGTGGTCGTGGCACTGTCCGCATTCCATCGTCAGGCCCATCCAGACTGTCGCGGTGGTCTTCACGCGATCGACCACGTATTCCACCCGCAACTCTTCCGGAATCGCCCCGCCTTCGTCCGAGGTCGCGTGGTTCCGGTTAAATCCCGATGCCACTTTCTGCGCCACCGTCGCCTCCGGCAGCATGTCGCCGGCGATCTGCTCGATGGTGAACTGATCGAACGGCATGTTCGAATTGTAGGCGTTGATGACCCAGTCCCGCCAGGGCCACATGCTGCGCGGGCCGTCCGCATGCATCACGCTGGAATCCCCGTATCGCGCGGCATCCATCCACGCCAGTGTCATCCGCTCCCCGTAGTGCGGCGACTTCAGCAGCCGGTCGACCACCGCTTCGTAGGCCTTGTCGACCCCGTCCTTTTTCACTGCGGCGAGAAAATTGGCACGCTCCTGTTGTGTCGGCGGTAATCCAATCAGGTCGAGCGTCACGCGCCGCAAAAGAACTTCCGGCGATGCCTCCGGCGAAAATTCCAGCCCGGCTTTTTTCAACCGTGCCCCGATGAAATCGTCGATCTTCGCGTTCGGCTTTTCCGCCGCGGGCGGAATAAAGCTCCAGTGTTCCGCCCATTCCGCGCCTGACTCGACCCATTTTTTCAGTAGTGTTTTCTGCTCGTCGGTCAGCTGTTTCACCGAGTCATGTGGCGGCATCACCTCGTCCGGATCCTCCGAAAAAATGCGGTAGAGCAGCTCTGATTTTTCCGGGTTGTCGAGATCGATCACCTTCACCCCGTCGCGATCGGCGAACACATCGTCCTTCACATCCATCCGCAATTTCGCTTTGCGGTGCTTTTCATCCGGCCCGTGGCAGACAAAACACTGGTCCGACAGGATCGGCCGGATATCGCGCCCGAAATCGATCGTTTCCTCCGCCAACAGCGGGGAAATCAGCAGGAACGAAGCAAACAGAAGGGAGAATCGCATCATTTCGGGCGCAGTTTACGGGTTTGCGGACGTGAAACAAGGCAAGGATTTGCGCCGTTTTTTTTCGGCGTAATATCCAAAAAACGAACCAACAGGGTTCGATTGCCGAACCAACCCTGTTGGATCGATCCACGGCTCCGCTCAATCTTCCTCGGTCAGGATTTTCAGCGTAAAACCACCCATCGCTTCGCCGTCGGGTCCGGGGCAAATCCAGTCATTCAGCCGGTCGTGTTCGATCTCGACGTAGGCACCGCGGTGAACATCGACCAATTCGTGCGGATCGTTCATCAGTGTCCCGATGATCAGGTCCTTTTTCAGTTCCGTCACCAGCACCCACATGAATTCCGAGCGCCGGTTTTCGCAAAATTCTGCCTTCACGATGTACCGGTCGTCTTCCGGATCGGTCCGATGACCGAACGCCTCGACGAATTCCGGCCAGCGGTCGATCGCTTCATCGACGGCCGCTTCCATCCGCGGATCGTTTTCATTTACCTCGATGACCGGCTCAAAGGTTGGTTCCTCAAACAGATCGAGGGGATAGTCGCTCTGCAAAACGTCGATCAGGCTGAGATCAAACTCGTTGCAGCGCTGCAGTTCCGGGCTGTAAAGCGCGAGGCAATCGGGGCCCGCCATGGCGGCGAGAGCTTTGCCGATAATCTGGTAGGCCTCCTCGCGTTTTTCGGGGGAATCGGCTTCGCCCATCAAATCGACCGAGATCCAGGCCTGGTGGGTCTCCACCGCAGTCCGGAGGCGCTTGTCGCGGATTTTGTCCTGGGCGAATTTCTTCGGGTCATCGATATACGGCTCGCTGGAAATCAACACGTTGAACAGGCCGTTGTTGAGGCGAACCATGTAATGC
>JABDJT010000398.1 GCA_013003335.1 Verrucomicrobiales bacterium
CATCAACGTTCCCGGAGCCACCGGCGGTTGGCACACGCTTTCCCATCACGGTGAAAAGCCGGATTTGCTGAAAAAGCTCGAATGTATCGAGCGGGATATCCTGACGAACCTCAATCAGTTTCTCTCCGACCTCGATCAGATTCCCGAAGGGAACGGGTCGCTGCTCGACAATACCACAGTGGTGATCGGCAGCAACTTCAGTGATGCATCAAAACACACCTGCAACAATCTGCCCACCATCATTGCCGGCGGCAGCTATCGCCACCGGGCTCATTCCGTCGTGGAAAAGCCCACACCGCTCTGCAATCTCTTCCTCGATCTGCTCCATCATCACGACATTGATGCCGGCAACTTCGGCAGCAGCAAACAACCGCTGGGCGTGCTGACCGCCTGACAGACGATCCAACAGATTCGGAACGAAGTGGAGAAATACGGAGCTTTTGCGTAGTCAATCGGTTCGATGAACAGACCCTATTGATTCGTTTCAGCCGGCATTTCGCCAACCGTCCACCCCTTCGCCGAAATTTTTCCGTAGTAGGGATAGTAATCCCACTCGACCTTTCCGCCGATCACGCGGGGATCACCTGTTTGTTTCAATTCGTCAAAAAGGCGCTGCCGAAGAGCTGCCCGCGTTTCCTCCATTCCTCTTGTCCCAGCCAGGTTCACCATCTGGTGAGGATCATTTGCCAAATCATACAACTCCTCGGCGGGACGCATCCCGAAAGACAATTCGGCGAGTCGGGCAATGCCGTGCTCGTTGCGATGCTCCATGAGGAATGTTTTGGTCGGCGAGGTGTCGATTTCCCCGTAGGGAATCGACCGCGCGCAAACTGAAGGATCGGGGGATCCGGACGGCCAGCGGGTCGGCTCAAAATTGTATATGTAGAGAAACTTTTCGGTTCGAATGGCCCGGCAGGGGTATCCTTTGCCACCCTTTCGACAGCCATCGTGCCGCTCCATGGCGATGTAGGCGGCCTCGCGATTTTCAGAAGCCTTTCCCTCGAACACGTCCAACAAGCTTCGCGCAATCATCATGTCCGGCACTTCTAGTCCGGCGGCCTGCAGGAAAGTCGGCGCCAGATCGCTGAGGTTCACAAAAGCCTCGATGTCACGCCCGGGATTTTTGATCCCTTTCGGCCAGCGGATTGCCAGCGGAACGCGCGAACCGGCGTCGTAAAGGCTCGCCTTCGCCCGAGGGAACGGCATGCCATGGTCGCTGGTGACGACGACGATGGTGTTGTCGAGAATCCCCTTTTTCTCCAGAAGCGCGATCGCCCGACCGACCATCGTATCGAAGTGTTCGACTTCGACGAGATAGTCCGCGATATCATTCCGCACGATTTCGTTGTCCGGAAAAATCGGCGGGACCATCACTTTTGTGATGTCTTTTCCCGATTTGCGGCCCGCTCCCGCTTCAAATCCACGGTGCGGTTCGGATGTTCCCAGCCAGAAGCAAAACGGATCGGTATCCGAAACAGTGGACAGAAACTCTTCAAAATTCCCGGCGTAGTCGGTGTTCCGGATTTGTTTGAAGGGAGGTTTCAGGCGTCGGTTTTGAAACGGTTTGCCCGCGGGATTTTCCGTTCGACCTCCCGGCTCGAGACGTCCCGGACTCCAACCTTTGCCGGTGTATCCAGTGACGTAGCCGGCTTTCTCCAATAATCCCGTGTAAGTCGCGAATTTTGCGGGCAGCGTGCTGTGAATATTGCCCGCTTCCTCCAGCCGCCAGATCGGTTGACCGGTCAGAATCGCCGAGCGGGATGGGCCGCAGGTCGGAGCGTCGCAAAAGGCGTGAACAAACCGAAGCCCCTCGCGGGCGATGCGATCAAACGCTGGCGTCTGGATCACGGGATCGCCGTTGGCCCCGGTATGGGCATAGGATTGATCGTCGGAGATGCAAAAGAGAATGTTCGGCCGCGGCGAGTCCTGCGCGGAAACCGTATGGCCGAAGGCGGACAAGACAGCGGCGAGAACTCCGACATGAAATAGATTTGGCAACTTCATTTACGTTCTACGATTCAATACGATGGATTCGTCAAAGCAACTCTGTTCCCACCTCGTTGACTTCCAATTCGAGCACTTCGTGTCGCGTGACAGACTTTGGCGTGAGCAGGGTATTGCCTGTCGTTGAACCGGGGGAATATTGTACGTCAGTCATCATGCAATCTCCCCGCCATCTCTTTTTCGTTTCCGGGACCTCCACAGTCCTTGGTTTCGCGCTGGCGTGGTCCCTGGTTTTGCCTTCCCGGGCGGAGACCGATGGCGAGGTCACGGAAGAAGAGGCGCGTCGGGCTGACGCGGAACTGACTTTCAAAGAAAAGGTCAAGCCCTTCGTCGAAACCTACTGCATCAAATGCCATGGCCCTCGCCCAAAAGGCGGAGTCAATCTCAAGTCAGCTCTCAGGAGTCCCGGCAGTCCGGCCTCGTTCCTGCATTGGCAGAAGGCAGTTGCGAACGTCAAGGTGCACGACATGCCGCCGGCGGAGGACGTGAGCAAGATTCCGACCGACGAGGAGCGCCGCCAGTTCGCCGGGTGGGTCGGCAAGGTCAAATACCTGGCGCCGCGCGACCCGGGTCCTTTCGTGATCCGCCGCCTCAGCAAGGTCGAATACGCCAACACATTGCAAGATCTTTACGGGGTGGACCCGTCCATCGCCGACAGCCTGCCCGAAGAGGTTGTTGGGGAAGGCTATCTCAATTCGATTTCCCCGCTGCAGTCGGAACTGTTCCTCGAAATTGCCAACCGGGTGATCGATGAGGCGCCTCCCGAAACTCAAAAGCGACTCTTTGGAGAGAAGCCGGCTGATGGATCTGATCTCCGCGTAAAGGCCCGCCGGGTCGCGAAATCTCTTGCGCGGAATGCCTATCGCCGCCCGGCCAGCGATTCGGAAATTGATGTCCTCGTGGGTGTTTTTGACCTCGCTCGCGAAAATGATCTGGATTACACGGCTTCACTCAGCCTGATGTGGAAGGCAGTCCTTGTCTCTCCGCAGTTCCTGTTCATCACGCCCGCTGTCGAAGTTTCTTCAGGCGAGCCGATCGTCCGCCTGGACGACTACCAACTGGCGTCGCGACTTTCCTACCTGCTCTGGTCGGCACCGCCCGATGCCGAGCTGTTCGGTTTAGCGGAAAAGGGGGAACTGCATCAGCCCGAGGTGCTGCGGGCTCAGACGGAGCGGCTCCTGGCGCACCGCCGCTCGCGGGCGCTCTTCGACGGATTCGGCGCCCAGTGGTTGCGGGTGAGCGGATTGGACGAGCAGGTTTTCGACCCGGACTTGTTTCCCCAAGTGACGCCCGCTCTGCGTCAGGCGATGACGGACGAGGTGCGGCTGTTTTTCGAAAGCGTCGTGCGGGAGAACCATCGCGTGATTCGGTTCGTGGACAGCGACTACACTTTCCTGAATGAACCGCTCGCGAGGTTGTATAACCTCGAGCGACCCGTCGAAGGTCCGGAGATGCGGCGGGTCAAGCTGAAGAACCCCAACCGGGGCGGCATCCTGGGCATGTCGGCGACGCTGGCGAGCACATCATTCCCCGGTCGGACCAGCCCGGTTCGACGAGGGGTCTGGGTGCTCGAACAAATCCTCGGAGAACGCGTCCCGCCGCCCCCGCCGGATGTCCCCGAACTCGAAGAACTCAAAGGCGATGATTTGGAGGGATTGACGCTTCGGCAGCTCACCGAGTTGCACCAGTCAGATGCCACCTGCGCCAATTGCCACAAGGTGCTCGACCCGATTGGATTCGGTCTTGAGAACTTCGATGCCATCGGTCGGTGGCGTGACAAGGATGCTGCCGGGGTCGCAATCGACTCGGCGGGAGCAATGCCGGACGGGAAAGGCTTCGCCACTCCCGCGGATTTGAAGCGCCTCCTCGCGGAGCGGGAAGCGGATTTGGCGCGAAATTTCACCGAAAGACTGATGGCTCATGCGCTCGGACGACAACTCGAAGGCTATGATGAGATCGTGATCGACCAGTTGATGAAGACGATTGCCGAAGACGAATACCGTGTGCGAACGATGGTCACGGAAGTCATCACCAGTTACTTGTTTACCCATCGCAGAGTTGAAGGATAATTACTTAGACCGCAGAGAAAAACTTATGAACTCCCTACCCTATCGTTCTTCTTTTGATCGTCGGACCTTTCTGCGAGGCACAGGCGTTTCCCTGGCGCTGCCCTTTCTGAATTCCCTCGGCCGGGCAGCCGGCGCCAACCCTGCCAAACCACCAGTGCGGCTCGGGTTCATGTATATGCCTCACGGCGTGATCATGGATCAGTTCTGGCCGACGTCGCCGGAGAGCTTCCTCGATTCACCGCCACCGGCGCTCGAGTCGTTGCGGCCTGTCCTGGATCAGTGCCTGATGGTAAAAGGCATTTCCGGCGTGCCGATTTCCCCGTTCAACGGCGCTCCGCATGCGCTCGAACTTTCCACGTGGCTCACCGCGCGACTCCCGGACGCAGATACCCGCAGCCGGGTCAATATCTCGATCTCGGCCGACCAGGTCATGGCCAACTTCGTCGGAGCCGAAACGCTCCTGCCCTCGCTCGAACTGGCGACGATGCCCCAGACGCACAAAGAAAACCAGGAGGGCCTGCACGAAGCCTACTATTCGCATTGCAGCTATCGCTCGCCCACGCAACCCGTCCCTGCCGAGATCGATCCCCGAAACGTCCTGAACCGGCTCTTCGGCAAGCGTGGCAAGGACGCGAAAGTCACGAAGGTTTCCCCTCTCGACCGGCAGATGCTCGATCGTGTGCTCGGCGGTGCCAGTGATCTGCGGAAGACGCTGGCCAGGGACGATCAGCAGAAGCTCGATGAATATCTCGACAGCGTGCGATCCGTGGAGCGTCGCATCGCCGCGATCGAATCCCGCCAGCAGGAGGCCTCGCTCGAGAAAGCGGGTGTCAGGTCGAGCAAGCGCAACGCATCCGACTCGCCGCCCATCGAGGTTAAGATTCCCGAGGGCGACAAGCGCAGCGAATACATGCAGGTCATGTGCGATCTCAACATTCTCGCCTTCCAGACCGACACCACCCGCGTCAGCACCTACATCGGCTCGACGCCGAATGGCGTGTCGTATCCCGAACTGGGCTTTTCTGACACGCACCATTCCACGACCCATCACAACAATGGCGAAGAGAAAGTGGGCAAGGTCGCGTCGATCACGAAATTCAACATCGATCAGTTTGCCTACATGGTGAA
>JABDJT010000423.1 GCA_013003335.1 Verrucomicrobiales bacterium
GCATGCACCTGCGCCCACCGCGATGGCGGAAAAGGCCATGACCATGACCACGGGAAGAAGGAGTAATCCGGGAAAAACGAGTCAACAGGGTCTGTTCGATGAACGAACCCTGTTGGATCGTCTCAGCCGACATGTGAGCGGAAGAACGCCTCCAGGTTTTCCAATTCGGCCCTTGTCCACGGTTTTGGCAGCGGGTCAGTCTGAAGCAGTTTTGAAACGGCTTTGAGGCCGCGGATCGCGGCGGATTTTGCCTCATCCGGCTGATTGTTTGCCGCGTACGCGCGCGCCAGGGTTCGCAAGAAGCGGGGATTATCGCCGGCCTCGATCGTGAGCGTCAGTTTGAGGGCGCGAGCCGGGTCACGGAGTGCCGCTTTGGGAGAATCGAGCAGAAGCTGGGCGAGTTCGTTTCGCAAAGCCGGATCGGCAGAATCGCCGGCTTGCGAGAGAGCTTTTTCATAATTTTCGATCGCAGCCGTATAATTCCGGTCGAGAAGGTGGGCCTGGGCCAGCGAGCGGTGAACCCGGACCGAAATTCCGCCGCCATCCGCCACCAATTTGACGCAATCGTTCAAGGTGGAAATGGCCGGTTTGATTTCCCCGGTTTTGAGCAGCATCGCACCGAGATTCAGTTTCGCTTCGACGCTTGCCGGAGCCATTTCTGCCGCTTCGCGATACCGTTGCAAGGCGGCATCGAATTGACCGGCGGCATACAACACATGCCCGAAGTCGATTCGGATCGCAGGATCGTCGGAACTCGAGATCAGGAGTTCCTGGTAGAGCGGAACCGCCTCTTCAGAACCGCCGGCAGCGAGGATCGCGGCGATCAATTCCCGAATAAACCGATCCCGCTGCGGGAGATCCGGGCCGGTTTTCTTGAAAGTCGCAAGAGCCTTTTCGATATTACCCGACCGGGCCTGCACGAGCGCGAGATTTGCAACGGGCACAGGAAACCCCGGAGCAGCCCTGGCTGCCGATTCAAGATGGCGTACTGCTTCGTCGACTTTCTCCTGCCCGGCGAAATGTAAGCCAAGTTGATGGTGGGCGATGTAATTCCGGTCGGCGTCTGTCGACCCGAGGGTGTGCTGCCAAAGCGTTTCGGGGGTTCGCCAAATTCCCACTTGGCGGGTCGTCAAAATCGATAGGGCACAAATCGCCAGCCCGAGAATGATTGTTCCGGCCCGCTCCCATTTTGCGACCGCCCAGACGACGATCCAAATCAGCCCGATCTGCGCGAGGTAGGCGTAACGATCGGGCGCGAAATTATCCGAAAAGGTGACAATGCCGCTGACGGGAAACAACAAGCCCAGGAACCACAGCACTCCGATCCCGAACCACCGGAATCGCTCCGCCCTCCCCTTTCTCACAAGCGCAATTCCGGCAATGAGCAGCACCAGCAGGATGGTTGAGGCGACGAAAGAAGCCGCGACAGGCAGCGGGGACGGATAGGGACGGACTGGAGCGAGATCGACCGGCCAGAATGTCCGGACAATGTAGCTGGCAACCGTCGCTGCCGGGATCACGAGACGCTGCCAGAGCGTGGTCCCGGGATCACCCCCGAAAAATTGATCGCCAGTCAATACCTGCCAGGTCACGACCGACACCACGATGGCAAGCAGGAAAAAAGGTCCTTTTTCGATCAGTGATTTTTTCCAGTCCACCGGGCGGCGAAGCGGCCAGAAATCGATCAGGACCAGGGCAACCGGCAGCGTTACGAGGCTCGGTTTCGCGAGAGCACCAAGGCAGGCGGCGGCGAAGCTGAAGAGATACAGTCGGCGAAGCTTCTTCCCACCCTCCCCGGTAGTCCACTCAGAATAAAACCAGATCGCGAGCAGGTAGAAAAAGGCCGACAACACATCTTTCCGCTCCGCGATCCAGATTACCGATTCGACTCGAAGAGGATGAATCGCAAAGATCAAAGCCGTGGCCAGCGCAAGCCAGTCCCGCCGGGTATGGCGTTTGAGCCAGGAAAACAGCAGCAAGCTGGCCGCGAAATGGATCAGGACGCTGGTGAGATGATGTCCACCGGCCCAATCACCGAAAATCTGAAAATCCAGCTGATGAGACAGCCAGGTGAGCGGTTGCCAGAGATTATTCACCGTGGAAGTGAAAGCATAGGTGAAACCTTCCGCGCTCAACCCGTCGCGGACTTCGGGGGCTTGTACGACCAGCGGATCGTCATAATCCGAAAAACCGAGGAACGGTGCTTCGCGAAACGTGATCGCGATGGCGAGGAACAGGATTCCGGCGGAGAGCAGCGGACCAATCCGGCGATGTCGAAAACGGTTGCCAGAGTCAGGCATTCGACAGTGTGGTCTCCCTGAAAAGGGATGCAACCGCCGTCCGCACTTCGGCAAAAAAACTGCTGGCAAACCGGTTCCCGCTCTGTAGCATCGATCCAGGAACAACTTTGGACATGACTACTCAACACCGGAGATTCACTCGAATTCTCACAATTTTCCTTCTGCTGGGATGGATCAATCTGGCGGATGCGGCACCGTTTCCCACCGGCCCGACCGGCGACCTCACAGTGACTGTCCGGGAACAGGCCAACGGAACCGCCAATTTTGAATTGAGCGGGAGCACGACGGCAAAGACGACGACCAGTATTTCGGAAACTCCCCGGAGTGGCGGAAACCCTCCTCATACGGGACCGAATGCGACTTATTTTCCGAGTTCCCTGACTTTCACGAACGCGACTACCTCAGGTTCGGATCCAATTACCGAGATTCGCATCGAATCCAGCACCTGGTATTTGCATCTCGCTTCTTCTCTGTCCGTTACCTCAGGTGATACCATTGCCGGTTCCGGCTCCCAGACGGGAACAATGGTTCCGTTCACCGGCTTCGTTCCCGGCAGCTTTCCAATCATCGGGCCTGATTTTGATTTCACTTACATTGTAATTCCGCTGGCACAACCGCCCGCGCAGAACGGGACACCGCCGTCGGAAGAGGATCCTGTTATCGTCGTCAACACCGCCGCCATCAATTCCGCCAACAGCGCTCTCGGCTTTTTCGAGGCGAACCAGGGCGTGATCCAGAACATTTATCACACCGCTCTCGGAGACTTGAACGACCGGCTTTTCAATGCCCGGAACAATCAACTCGGCGGTTCGAACGGCTCAAATGGAATTACCCGATCCACCGGCAATGACTCGCGCTACCTGAACTTTGCCCGCAACCAGAATATCGACTACCGCGTCGCTCTCGGCCTTGCCGACGGCAGGGAAATCGAGGTTGTCGATACACTCGCAACAGCCGAAGCTCGCGGTGGATACGTCGGCAGCCCGTTCGCGATGCTCGGCGGCACAATTCCGGCCATCGCGGCAGCACCGATCATGACAAAAGCGGTCGTCGTCGACGCGCACGGTGGCGGAAAAGAAAATATTCACGAAGGCAAAGCGGTCATTCCGGAAGAACCGACCCGCTACGAGATTTTCACCGAATTCGATTACGGATTCTACGAGCAGGACCGGCTCTCCTCGACCGTCCGCGGTTTCGACATCGATTCCTACGCGGCCACGCTGGGTTTCGAATACCAGGTGAATGACTGGTTACAGGTCGGAGTGGCCTGGAGTCATGCGTGGAGTGATGCGGAACTCACAGCGAACCTCGGCGGCATTGACGTTGAAGGCCAACTTGCCACCGCTTATTTCACCGCGTTTCACGGCAATACCTACCTCGATCTTCTTTACAGCTACGGCAATTTCGACAACGACACCAATCGCAACACTGGTCTCGGCACCCGGGCGATCGGCGCCACGGAAAGCTACTCCCACAACATCGCCGCGAATCTCGGTCACAACATCGAACTGACCGATCGCATCGTCACCGGTCCGTTCGCCGGACTCGATTACGCCTCCGGCGAAGTCGACGGATACACCGAACGCGGCGGCGGCGTGGCCAACCTCATTTTCCCCGAGAACGATTACGAATCGATGATTGGCCGGGTCGGCTGGGCAATCACCCATTCCTACGACAACGCAAAGATCGGGCGAATCACCAGCCAGTTTCGCGCCGGCTGGGCTCACGAATTCATGCCCGATTCCGATACTTATTCCGCAACTCTCGCCACCTCCCCATTCGCCCTCGTCAGCGGTGGAAGCGTTCGCAGCATCGGCGGATTCACCGCCACCGGCGGTGGCGCCCATCCCGGTCAGGACTGGCTGGAACTCGGAACCGGCATCCGCTTCGATTTCGACCGCAACTGGAACCTGCGTTTCGATTATGAAGGGCAGTTCGGTCGCAACAACGCCAGCGCCCACTTCGGTACCGTGCGCCTCGGATACGAGTGGTAAATCGAACCAACTGGGTACGTTCTACGAACAAACCCTTGATTCGTTTTCGCTTGAAATCGGTAGCTCCCGCCGATTCAGTCTGGCATGAAACGATTGTTCTTCCTTCTTCCGATTTTTGTCTGTTTGTCAGGATTTTTGACCGGCTGTAAGGATGATCCGGGAACGGATGGCGGGAACGAGGCAGCATCAAGCGGAACGCCCGTGATTCAATCTGCGAACTATCCGCTTCATTTTTTCGCCACCACAATCGGAGGCTCACACGTCGATGCGAGATTTATTGCTCCGGGCGACGAAGACCCCGCATTCTGGGAGCCATCCGATGAAGAAATTTCCGCCATCCAAAAAGCCGACATCATCCTGATGAACGGCGCGACCTATTCGAAATGGCTGAAGAATGTCAGCCTGCCGAAATCGAAGCTGGTCGATACCTCCGTCGGCTTCAAAGCCGAATACATCGAAACTGAAGGCCATACACATTCCCATGCCGGTGATGACGAAGCGCACTCTCACGGCGGCACGGCCTTCACGACCTGGATCGATTTGAAAAAGGCAAAGGCTCAGGCCACGGCCGTTCGGGATGCGATCCTGGCAAAGACACCGGAAGGGGCTCATGCCGAGATCAATGCGAACGCCGACGCGCTCTTTGGCGAGCTCGATTCGCTCGATGCCGATTTGGAGGCCGTTGCCAAATCGATTGGCTACAAGGCGCTTGTGGGTTCGCACCCTGTCTATCAATACCTCTCCGAGAGATACGGATTGAAAATCAAAGCCGTGCACTGGGAGCCGGAAACCGTCCCTGACGACAAGGCGATGGCGGATTTAGCGAAAGTCATGAAGGTGCATCCGGCCAGCTGGATGATTTGGGAAGGCGATCCCGCCGGGGAATCCGTGGAAAAACTCAAGGCGATCGATGTCAAAAGCATCGTCTTCGACCCATGCGGAAATTCACCGGACAAGGGTGATTTTTTGACCGTGATGCGGCAAAACATCGAAAACCTGAAATCAATCGCCGAGTAACCGACGCCTCATGAACTGGCCGGACCGGAAAATTCTCGTTACCGGCGGAACGCGCGGGATCGGTCGCGCGATCGCGATGGGGCTGTTGGAAAAGTCAGTCGGCGGACTGGTCGTCGCTGCCGAGGAAGCGGCGCCACCGCCTGATTTCGCGGAACTCGAATCCCTCGGGGCAGGATACGCCTGCGCTGATCTGGGAACGGAAGATGAACCCGGCAAGCTGGTTGAGGAAGCTGCCGAACATCTCGGCGGGCTGAACGGCCTCGTGCACTGCGCCGGAGTTTATCTCGAATCGAATCCAGGGGATCGCGATGCGGTTCAGATTTGGAATGAAACGGTGAACATCAAGGCTCGCGGCGGATACCTGCTCGCCCATGCCTTTTCCAGAATCGCAGCCGAAGGCGCCAGTTTCGTCGGTGTAACGTCCATCAATGCGGAACAATCCGAGCCGGATCACCTCGCCTATGACCCGGCCTGTGCCGCGCTTGGCGGCGTCATTCGCGCGTTTGCCGTCCACTTTGCCTCACGACTGCGATTCAACGCGATCGCCCCGGGATTGATCCACACCCGTCTCACCGGGGAAGTCGCTTCGTCCCCCGAACTGACTGCTCATGCCGGGCGAAACATCCCCCTCGGAGTGATGGGCAAACCGCAGGACTGCGTCGGTGCGGCGCTGTTTTTGCTCGGAGGCGACTCGGCCTACATCACGGGCGAAACGATTTTTGTCGACGGTGGGATTCGGGCCAACCAAATGTCTCGACCGGATTGAAGCTGCGGTCACTCCCACTCGATGCTGGCCGGCGGCTTCGTGGAAATGTCGTAGAGCACACGATTCACGCCGGCGACCTCGTTCAGGATCCGGTTGGAAATTTCACCGAGCAATTCGTAGGGCAAATGAGCCCACTCGGCGGTCATGGCGTCTTCGCTGGTCACGGCGCGGAGGCTGAGAGCGAATTCGTAGCTGCGCTCGTCTCCCTTCACGCCGACGGTCTTGGTCGGAATGAGCGCGGCGTAGGCTTGCCAAACGTGGTCGTACCAGTCCCGCTGGTGGAGCAGATCAATGAAAACGTGATCGGCGTTTCGGATAATCTCCAGCTTCTCCTCGGTGACTTCGCCGGGGCAGCGGACGGCCAAACCGGGACCGGGAAAAGGGTGTCGACCGACAACTTTTTCGGGAAGGCCGAGAACACGGCCCAGCTCACGGACTTCGTCTTTGAACAACTCGTGGAGCGGCTCAATGACGCGGTCTTCGGCTTTTAACTCCATGATCCGATCGACGCGGTTGTGGTGGGTCTTGATCGTGGAAGCGATCGAACCGCTCGTTGCGCTTTCGATCACATCGGGATACAGCGTGCCCTGCGCGAGGAGTTCGACATCGTCACCGACGGCATCGAAAAAGACTTCAACGAACAGCCGACCGATGATGCGACGCTTTTCTTCGGGGTCGGATTCACCGGCGAGAGCGCCGAGAAATTTTTCGGAAGCATCGATGGTTTCGATCCCGATGCCGACCTGTTTAAACAGTTCGTTCACCTCGGCGGATTCGTTTTTCCGGAGCAGACCGGTATCGACAAAAATGTAGCGGGTATCGATGCCGGCCTCGTGGAGCAGGGCTGCCAGCACGGACGAATCGACGCCGCCGGAAACGCCGCAAACGACTTTTCGTCCGGCAACCTGCTCGCGAGTCTGGGCGAGAAGCTCGTCTTTGAAGGAATCGATCGTGAATTCCGGCGGATCTTCGGCGAGTCCCAGGAAATTTTCGAGCACGCGTTTTCCGTGATCGGTATGGGAAACCTCGGGGTGGAACTGGATGCCGAAAAAGCGGTCATCAAATTGCAGTGCGACGGGAATGCCGTCGAGATTTTCGCCGAGGATGGTGGCGGAATCCGGCCGCTGGCAGGTGTCCGAGTGACTCATCCAGATTTGCGAGCGATCGGTCAGGCCTTCGAACAGCGCGGAGCCGTCTTTCGGCAGAAGCGTGGCCGGGCCGTACTCGCGGGTGTTCCCGGGCTTCACTCCTCCCCCGAATTTCAGGTTCAACAACTGCATCCCGTAGCAGACTCCCAGCACCGGCACGTTTAGTTCGCGAAGGTAATCGAAATCAATGTCCGGCGCGTCCGGCTCAAGCGTCGAGCGGGGTCCGCCGGAGAGAATTACGGCGGGCGGCTTGCCGGTTTCGCGCAGTTCACCCGGTTGGTAAAGGCGGGAAAAATAGCCCAGTTCACGAATACGCCGCACAATCAGCTGCGTGTATTGCGATCCAAAATCGATGACGGCGATGGCGTTTTGCATAAAGAAAGGAATTCAAAATTCAGGGGGAAACACTAGCTCCCGCTCTGGTAGTTCACCGGCTCTTCGGTGATCGTGATGTCGTGCGGATGGCTTTCTTTCAGGCCTCCGGGAGTGATGCGGACGAATGTCGCTTTTTCCCGAAGCTCAGCCAGGTTGCCCGCTCCGACGTATCCCATGCCACTTCGCAACCCTCCGAGGAGTTGGAAAACCGTGTCGCTCAGCGGCCCGCGATACGGCACGCGTGCCTCGACCCCTTCCGCCACCAGTTTGCCAGAGGAATTCTGACCGTATCGATCGCCGGAGCCTTTTCGCATCGCTTTCAGCGAACCCATCCCGCGATACTCCTTCCAGGTCCGGCCCTGGTAATTCACCATCGATCCGGGGCTTTCTTTGCACCCTGCCAGGAGCGAGCCGAGCATCACCAAATCCGCGCCCGCGGCCAAGGCCTTGACGACGTCGCCGGAATACCGGATCCCGCCGTCAGCGATCAGGGCGATCCCTTTCTCGTGGCAAATGTCGGCGACGTTTTGAATGGCGGAAAATTGCGGAGTACCGACGCCGGCGATCACGCGGGTCGTGCAAATCGAGCCGGGCCCAACCCCGACTTTCACGGCTGATGCGCCGGCAGAAATCAAGTCTTCGGCACCCTGACTGGTGACGACATTTCCGGCGACAACCTCTGCCCGGCCATCAGCGCGGAGTTTTTCCACGACGTCAAAAACGCGGGTCGTATGGCCGGTGGCAGCATCGATAAATACAGCGTCCGCCCCGGCGGAGATCATAGCCTCGGCGCGTTCGAAGCAATCCTCGCCGACTCCGACTGCTGCACCCACTCGAAGCTGGCCGTTGTCGTCTTTCGCAGCATTCACAAATTTTTCGCGTTTTTCGATGTCCTGGCTGGTGATCAGGCCGGCCAGTTTTCCATCACCGTCAACCAGCGGGAGTTTCTCGATCCGGTTTTGATACAATATCCGGCGGGCCTCGTTCTGCTCGGTATCGACCGGCGCGGTGACGAGTTTGTCCCGCGGAGTCATCACATCGGCGACCGATTTGGCGGAGGAATCGAGCATCCAGATGTCGCGAGTCGTGACCATGCCGGTCAGGTTCCCGTCGCCGTCGACGACCGGGAAACCGTTGACGCCCTTTTCGTCCATGATCCGCTGAAGATCGTCGAGAGAGGTTTCGGGCGAAACGGTGAAAGGATCGGGGATCACCATATTCTCGGAACGCTTCACCCGCGCGACCATGTCGGCCTGGTCTTCAATCGGCATGTTTCGATGAATCACGCCGACCCCGCCTTCGCGGGCGAGCGCAATGGCGAGTTCGGATTCTGTGACGGTATCCATCGCCGAAGAGACGACGGGAATCTTCAGCGCGATTTTTTCTGTCAATCGCGTTGTGATATCCGCTTGCGCCGGAAGTATGGCACTTTTTTGCGGGACGAGCAGAACGTCGTCGAAACTTAAACCAAGTGGCAGGTCACCCATGAAAACTGTTTAGGAAAACTTCACCATTGGTCAACTGATATTTCGGGAAAAGGAGCGAATTTCTTGAACCGATATCCGGTCGGATTATCATAGAGGATGAACGTATCTTCCCGAATCCTCCCTGTAATTGCCTTCGTGTCGTTCCTGGTCGGGCCGGGAGTATCCCACGGGCAGGACACCAAACGGGAGAACGTGGGAGACACAGCCGCTATTTCCATTCCGGCAAACTGGAACCGGATTGAGAATCAGGACCTCGCGTTTCTCGCAGGTAATCCGGAAGACACCGCTTCAGTCACCATTCTTGAAGAAAAAACGGCTGACATCGAAATCACCGATTTGGCTGAGTATTACGAGGCCAGTTTGGATCAATTGAAAGCACAGTATCCCGATTTTAAGGCCAACCCGGTGAAGGAAGGGGAGATCAGCGGGATGAAAGCGATGTTTACGACGGCGGAGGCCACCTTCAAGAACGGGGAGAAAGCAGTTCCGTCCAAGATGTACTTAATGATGCTGAAGAACGAGAAGGCCGGCTCTTTTTACCTGATCATGGCTCTGAGTTCCCCGCGTTTATTCGACTCGAAAAAAGGCGAGTTGATGGAGGTTTTGAAGAGCTTCGCGGAGAAGCCGTAGGTTTTTCGATCCAACAGGGTCTGTTTGGTGAACCAACCCTGTTGATTCGTATCGAGTGGATCAGGGCGCAGGCAAGCCCGCTCTTCGACTCTGCGCATATATGGAAAGGCTTTACGGGTCGAAAAATTTGCCGTAGGGTACGCAATCGCGGCAGCCCTCGTTCGCGAGGAATTCGATTGGACAGAGTGCGGAAAGGGACTGCTGCGGTGATTGGCAAATGAGTAACCGGAGCGACTCCAGTCGGCTGGCCAGGAAACTGGCAGAGTGGGGGGTGATTGTGGCTTGTTACTTCCTCGCAGCGGTCGTCAGCGTATTCCTCATTCGGGATGTGGGTGGAGCCATAATTCCCCCGGTTTGGCTTCCTGCCGGAGTCGGTGTCTGGGCGCTTCTGTATTTCGGGACGAAGCGCTGGCCGGCGGTCCTGATCGGCAGCGTGCTATCGTTTTTGTGGCTGTTATGGCAGGAGTCAGGAGTTTTGGATGGACGCCTGGCTTTGGCAGGTGTGGGTGCCGGATTTTTGTCCATTATCCGGCTGTTGCTGGCGAATCGCCTGATCCGAAAGTGGGTCAAGTGGCCGAAAGAAGTTTCCCTGGAATCGGTGAATCCCTACAAGCTGTATGCCGGAGCGTTCGGCGGGAACATGCTGGCGTCAATTTTAATCACGATTCTGTGGGTTCAGTGCGGGGTATATGCTGCAGATCGCGCGGGGTTTTACATTTTTCATGGATTTTTTTCCGGTGGTCTGGGCCTGGTTTCACTGCTCCCGGTTCTACTCATTGTTTCAAAAAGCCGGGAGCTGGCCGTCAAACAACGGCTGCGGATTTCTTTTTGGAAAATGCCGGTCACCATGGGTGTGGCGCTGATTGCTTCGGTGGTCTTGCTTCGCTACATGCGGGGCCAGGTTGAGGACTCAATGCGGTCGGGTGTGAGAGAGCAGGCAACGGCATTTTCGGAAGGGCTGCGCCGCCATTTTGACCGGGACAAGGAACGGGCAATTTCGATTCAGAGTTTCTGGGACAGCAGTGTGCTGGTCGACCGCGAGGAGTTTGGGATTTTCAGCGAATACCCGCTCACTGAAGGGAGCACCTTAAAACTGATGGGGTGGGCGCCCTTGATTCAACCCGACCAGGAGGAGCGGCTGAAGGAGACGGCGGCTGCGAATGCGAAATGGGGTGGATCACCGGAAGGGGAAGAAATGTTGCGGAATTTTCACATTTCCCCGCCACGGGGAGCAAATTCGAGAATCACGACGGAACGCATGCCGGTTTTTTTCCTGGAGCCCCTAACTGACAGCAAACCGTGGCTGGGGCTGGATCTCCTGTCGGTTGATTCCCTGGCAGAGGCCGTTGAGTTTGCCCGGGCAAGCGCAGAGTCCGGAAAAAAGAGGGCGTTGATCCTCTCAGCTCCGCTTCAAATCGAGGGCCGGAAAATGCTGGCGATGGTTGATTGGATATCCCGACCAGTGGAGCAGCCTCTGGAAGCACCGGAAGACTGGATTCAAAACCTGCCGGGCGTGGCTTTGGGTGTGATTGATGTGGAGGCTTTGATTCGCACGACGCTGAAAGAACAGGATCTCTCCAATTTTCATTTCGTCCTGGAAGACATCGCGGATCTGGACGAAATCGGGGTCGCCCAGCGAATTTTTTCCACGCAATTCCAGAAGCAAAAACAGTCCATTGATATTCCCGATATTCAGGAATCGATCACGATGGATGTCGGTCCACGAAAATGGCGGCTCACGATTTACCCCATGATTGGAAACGTGGCGATTGCGGCTCCGTATGGCTACCTGGGAGTGCAATTCGGCGTGCTCTTTATCGAGTTTTTGCTGGGCATTCTCCTGTTTCAGTCCATGGGGGCGGCGGTCCGCATGGAACGGGAAATCCGGGAGCGGACGACTGAATTACGGGAAAGTGAGGAACGATTCCGGCAGATATCCGAGAACGTGAAGGAGGTGTTCTGGATGACCTCGGTGGATGGAGGCAGGATGCTTTACGTGAGTCCCGCCTACGAATCGATTTGGGGCCGGAAAGTGAATGATATTCTGGACAATCCGGAGCAGTGGATTGAAGCGATTCACGAAGAGGATCGTGCACGAGTGGCCGCGTCGTTTTGGGAAAAGGCAGGAGAGGGTGATTTTGACGAGACCTATCGGGTGGTTCGGCCGGACGGATCGCAGCGCTGGATCCGAGACCGCGGATTTCCTGTGAAAAACAAATCCGGTAAAGTGACCCGAATCGCCGGTCTGGCTGAGGATATCACGAAGCAGAAAGATCTGGAATTAGAATTGAAACGCTCGAATGACGAACTGGCGGAATTTGCCTATGTCGCGTCTCACGATCTCCGCGAGCCTCTGCGGATGGTGACCAGTTTTGTGCAACTGCTGGATCGCCGGTACGGGGAAAATTTCGATGAGAAAGCCAGGGAATACATGAATTTCGCCGTGGAAGGAGCCGAACGGATGCGGCGCCTGATTGATGACCTGCTGGACCTGTCCCGGATCGGCACCAACGATTCCACATTCAATACGGTGGACATGAAAATCGTAGTAAAAGCGGCCCGTCAGAATTTGAGAATCGCGATTGAAGAATCCGGAGCGAAAATCACGGTAAAAGGCGAATTCCCGAGGGTGCTGGGCGACGAAGTCCAGTTGATCCGGGTCGTCCAGAATCTGCTCAGCAACGCCATCAAGTTCTGCAGTAAAGAGACTCCGATCATCACGATTACCGCGCGGCGGGAGGGCAGGCGATCGATTATCGATGTGACAGATAATGGAGACGGCATACCGGAAGACCAGTGGCATCGAATTTTTCTGGCCTTCCAGCGATTCCAGGGAGATCGGGAGACTTCGGGATCGGGGATCGGTCTGGCGGTTTGCAAACGGATCATCGACCGCCACGGTGGCGAGTTATCGGTGACCAGCACCGTAGGAGAAGGCAGTACGTTCCGTTTCACTTTACCCATGATAGCAAGGCGTTGAGCCACTCGAACCGGTTGCAAATCGACTAAATGATGCTAACTAATCTAAGATGTTTTCCTAAGAATCGGGTCGGAACCGGGTCGGATAATTATGAAAACGGGGATATTTGAAACATGGGGAACCACTGCATGAACGTACTGGTTGTTGAAGACAATCCAGCCGAGGCCAGACTCACCGAGGAAGCCTTCGCGGAAGTCGGTGACGACTTTTGCCTGACTCATGTGGACACAGGCGAGGAAGCACTCCAAGTATTGCATCACCAGCACACCTACCGGAATGCTGCCCGACCAGACCTGGTTTTGCTGGATCTCAACCTACCGGGGAAAGATGGGCGCGAAGTCTTGAAAGAAATCAAAAGCAGCGAAGAACTCCGTTCAATTCCAGTAATCGTGGTCTCCAATTCCAACGCTCCGGAGGATATCAGGCGCGTCTATGGCTTAAACGGAAACTGCTACCTGGTGAAACCGGGAGATGTGGATGAATTCTTTGAAATGATCCGGAAATTGATCGACTTTTGGTGGTTGATGGCCCGATCCTCTGATCCCAAGGCGGGGCGTGCGACTACCGATTGAATGGATACCAGTTCTCAAGAAACCCCTTCGCACGCTCCCCAAACGGAAGTGCGCACGATGCCGGAAACGATTTCCATTCTTTGCATCGAAGACAACGACGGAGATTATGTGCTTCTCTCCGAATTGATCTCAAGCATGCGGGCCGATCAGAGTTTCGAACTGGAACGTGCCTCATCCCTTGCCGATGCCATCGCCCGGATCGAGCAAAAACTCAATGATAGTAAAGAAATTTCCTTTACAGATGCGAAAGCAAACCTTCAGGATATCCCTTACTCGTTGATTTTCCTGGATTTATCGTTGCCTGATTCTTTCGGAGTTCAGAGTTTCAAAGGAATCGCCACAGTGGCTCCGCTCGTTCCAATTGTGATACTCAGCGGCAATGACGATCGCAAACTCGCCTTGGAAATGGTCCAGCAGGGTGCCCAGGACTACCTTTCCAAGGACGATCTTACGCCGGATTTGTTGTTACGCTCCATTCTGTATTCGATTGAGCGGCAGCGGGACATCAACAAACTCGCGACCCTCAACCGGCAACTGGAAGCGACCTCGAGTGAACTGCAATCCGCCCAGATGGACCTCATCCAGGCGGAAAAACTCGATTCCCTTGGCCGCCTTGCTGCCGGGGTTGCCCACGAGGTGAGAAACCCGCTCGGTGCCCTGCGGATGGGGCTTTCCTACCTTCGCCAACGGGAGGAAGAATTGAATGATCCCGGCTTTGAGATTGTGTTC
>JABDJT010000437.1 GCA_013003335.1 Verrucomicrobiales bacterium
GCGAGGAAATGGAGAACGCGATCCGCGAGAAATTCGGTGAAGAGGAAGTCAGCGATTTCGCGATCGACCAGGCTTTCGACTATATCCAGAAGAAAGCATTCCGGATTTCGATTCTCGATCAGGGTAAACGCTGTGACGGCCGCGACGAAAACACGATTCGCCCGCTTCAGGGTGAAGTCGGTGTCATGCCGCGGGCCCATGGTTCGGCCCTGTTTGCGCGGGGTGAAACCCAGTCACTCGGAATCGCCACGCTGGCGCCCGGCGACGAAAAGCAATACCTCGACAACTACGCCGGCGGAGAAGACGAAAAAAGCTTCATCCTGCATTACAATTTCCCGCCGTTCTCGGTTGGTGAAACCGGCCGGATGGGTGGCATGAACCGCCGCGAAATCGGTCACGGTGCCCTCGCGGAGCGTTCCATCGAACCGGTGATTCCGGATTCCGAGGATTTCCCCTACGCAGTCCGGGTGGTTTCCGAAGTCATGGAATCCAACGGCTCCACTTCAATGGCCTCGGTTTGCTCCGGCAGCATGGCCCTGTATGATGCCGGCGTTCCCTTGAAGCGACCGGTCGCGGGTATTTCCTGCGGTCTCGTCACGGAATTTGATGAATCCGGTGAAAACATGGAGCGTCACGTGACGATCCTCGATATCATCGGTTCGGAAGACTTCTTCGGTGACATGGATTTCAAACTCTGCGGAACGTCCGAAGGCGTCACAGGTTATCAACTTGACCTGAAACTTCGCGGTATCCCGCTGGATATCCTGTTTGAAGGCGTCGACAAATCCACCAAGGGCCGAATGGACGTTCTCGACTACATGAACAGCGTGATTTCCGGACCGAAAGATCTCAGCGAACACGCTCCGCGCATTGAGTCCATCAAGATTGATCCCCAGAAAATCGGGGAACTCATCGGACCCGGCGGGAAGAACATCAAAGGTATCCAGGCCGAGACCGGTGCTGACATCAATATTGACGATGACGGCACGGTGCAGATCTACGCTGCTCACGGCGAGGCTTTGAATCGGGCGATCGAACTGGTGAAACGCCAGACCGCCGAGATTGAGGTCGGAGCGACTTACCAGGGCAAAGTGGTTTCCACGACAAACTTCGGTGCGTTCATGGAAGTGCTTCCCGGCAAGGACGGCATGATCCACATCTCCGAGCTCGCCGATTTCCGCGTCGAGAAAGTCGAAGACGTGGTGAAAGTCGGTGACGTCATCTGGGCCAAGTGCATCGGGATCGATGAACGGGGTCGTGTGAAGATGAGCCGCCAGGCCGCCATGGCCGAACGGGCTGTCGAAGCCGAAGCCGAAATGGCTACCGCGGAAGACTGATTTTCCGTTCGAAAAACTCGAAAACGATTTAACAGGGTTGGTTCGATGAACCAACCCTGTTTGTTTGTACTTTCAGCAATCCCGCCACTGACATGGCGTCGCGGATTTCGCCCCGCTCCACCATTCCGAAAGCCGTTTCGAGCGGGATGCGGCGAACTGTGATTTGCTCGGTGTCCTCCTGTTCGGGAGGTCCCGGAGTCAGGTCACGCGCCACATAGATGAACGCCCGTTCGTCGGAGACGGAATTCGAAAGAACGAGATCGTTCAGGATCAGTTCGTATTGCCCGGCTTCCAGCCCCGTTTCCTCCTTCAATTCGCGTTTCGCGGTTTCCAGCAGATCAGTTCCTTCCGGGCAGCCGCCTTCCGGGATTTCCCATTCATAGGTTTTGGAGGTGAACCGGTACTGGCCGACCAACCAGGTGTGGTCCTCTTCATCGATCGGGATCACGCCCACGGCGAGATTTTTGTAGTGCACCACACCATAGATCCCCTCTCCGCCGGCCGGGTTGGTTACTTCGCTGTGATCCACCCGGATCCAGTCATTTTCATAGGCAATTCGGGTTGAACGAGTGACCCAGGGATCGGTGATATCTACGTCATGATTCAATTCCGGCGTCATTCGAACCGATACCACGAAAATTCGGGGTTGAAACCGCCGCGAACGATCCGATTTCCGCTTGCGGGAGAGAAAATTCGCCGTTTACTATCGCCCCCCGCCAATCCGGCGGTTTTTTCCTTTTGCCACTTTGCAATATGGGCCAACAGAGAAACAAAATTGAAAAACGACGTCGCCGTGCGCGCTATTTGAAGCGCCGCAACGAGCGGGTCAAATCGCAGCTCGCTCTCAACAAGAAGAAGTCTGCTTCCCCCAAACCAAAGGCTGCTCCGAAAAAGGAGGAGGCTCCTAAAAAAGAGGATCCGGCACCGGAAAAGGAAGAGGAAGTGAAGGACGAGAAACCGGCCAATAAGCCCGAAGCTGAAGCGGAGACCCCGAAAGAGGAAAAGCCCGCTGCCAAGAAGAAAGCCGCGGCGAAGAAAAAAGCTCCGGCGAAGAAGAAGGCTGCGACGAAGAAAAAAGCTCCGGCCAAGAAAAAAGCGGCTGCCAAGAAAAAGGCTCCCGCCAAGAAGAAAGCCGCGAGCAAGAAAAAGGCAGCCAAGAAATCGGCTGACTAATTCGCTCGACCTTCCTGCTTTCTGCGCAAAATTGAGGCATCATGGAATCCATGGTGCCTTCTTTTTTGCTGGTCGACGGCAACAACATCATTCACGCGTGGCCGGATTTGCTGGACCTCCATCGGCGCCAAAGCGGTCTCGCGCACGAGGAACTGATTCGACGGCTGACGGGTTACCGGGATCTGACCGGGGATCGCGTGGTGGTCGTGTTCGATGGCCGGGGAGCCCGGATCTCAAACGAGAAGCAGGAACCGGGGCTGCAGGTCATGTATTCCAGTTCCGGAAAAACCGCGGATGACGTTATCGAACGCCTCGCCACGAAGTATGCGGACAAATACGACATCACGGTGGCAACCGACGACCGGGCTGAGCAGGATATCGTAATTTCCGTCGGCGGGTATGCCATTTCCTCCGACACGCTGCGAGACAAGATCGAGCGGGCGGAATCAGAAATGATCCGTTTTCTGGAACAGCGCCGGAAACGCTAAAATTCCACGGTGTGTTTCCATTTGGCGACCTCGACGTCGCCTTTGTGAAACCCGTCGAGCGCTTCTTTCAGGCCAGCAGACTGGGTCGGCTCGCCATGAACGAGCCAGACGTTGTCCCGGGCACCGCCCATCCCCTTGAAATACTCGAGCAGTTCGCTTTGATCCGCGTGCCCCGAAAACGAATCGAGAATCTCGATGTTGGCTCGCACCTTGAATGGATCACCGAAGATGTTCACCTCTTCCCACCCTTCCCGCAGTTTCCAGCCGAGCGTCTGTTCCGCACAATAGCCGACGAAGAGGATGGTGTTCTTTTCATCTTCGACCGTGTTTCGCAGGTGATGCAGGATTCGGCCCGCTTCGCACATGCCCGATGCAGAGATAATGATGCAGGGCCCGTCCATCTCGTTCAGTTTTTTCGATTCAGACACCTTGCGAACCATGGTCAGGTTTTCAAACCCGAACGGATTGCGCTTCGCGAACAGGAAATCGTAGACCTCTTCGTTGAAACACTCCGGGTGAATCCGGAAAATCTCCGTGGCGTTCACGGCGAGTGGTGAATCCACGAAAATCGGCACATCGGGAATCTCCCCATTGTCACTCAGCTCATGCAGCACGTAGATCAGTTGCTGGGTTCGTTCGACCGCGAATGCCGGAATGATCACTTTCCCTTTTTTCTCCAGCGCCCGGTTGAGGATGTCGCGGATGAGATGATTGGCCTGGGTGGGCAACTCATGCTCGCGGGCGCCGTAGGTGCTTTCCATGAGGAGAAAATCGACATCATCCGCGAGAACCGGATCGCGGAGCAGTTCGTTGTCGCCCCGTCCGACGTCGCCGGAAAAGAGGAACGTTTTCTTTTTCGATCCCTCCCGACACTCGAGAAGGACCTGGGCCGATCCGAGAATATGACCGGCGTCGATAAAGCGGAGCGTCACCCCGTCGGCAATTGGAATCGGGCGGTCGTAGCCGATGTTCACAAACTGACGCAGGCATTCCTCCGCTTCGACTTCGCTGTAGATCGGTTCGACCGGTGGGAGGTCTTTCTTCTTTCTGCGCTTGTTGATCCACTTGGTGTCCTGCGTCTGGATGCGCGCGGCGTCCGGCAGCATGATCGAGCAAAGATCCCTCGTTGCGAACGTAGCGTAAATGTTTCCTTCAAATCCATTTCGCGTCAGGTTGGGCAGGTTTCCGCTGTGGTCGATGTGGGCGTGGGACAGCACCACCGAATCAATCGATTCCGGATCGTAGAGGAAATTGCGGTTTCGATCCCAGGTATCATCCCGCCTCCCCTGGTAAAGCCCGCAATCGAGCAGGATTTTCGAACCGTTGATTTCGAGGAGGTGCTGGGAGCCGGTCGTGGTGCCGGCTGCGCCGCAAAAAGTCAGTTTCATAAAAGGGAAAATCGGTGCCCCCGATTCAACCCGATACGGGAAACCCACGCAACGCCAATTTCGAACGAACAGGCGTTACCAAAACGAAGAAACTGGATTTTGCCATCAACAATCCAGCTCATTTTCAGCAGCCCGGCCCTGATCTATTGATTTTGAATCCTGTGCAACAACTGCGACAAGTCATCGACAATTTCCGGTTTCGAATCCCACAAATTTTTTGTTTCTGACGGGTCGTTTTCCAGGTTGTAGAGTTGCCCGGGCGGGCCCCCTTCTTTCTCTGGATCCAATTCCCGTGGGAAGGTAAATCCACCGGATCCCCGATGGGGAATCAATTTCCACGGGCCATTCCGGATGGCAAATACGCCCCACAGGGAATGATGCACAGCAAATTCCCGCACGGGTTTCCCCGGTTTTGGATCAAGGAGTGCGGGGAGAATGTTCCGGCTGTCCGGTCCGGCGCCGTTCGGCAGGTCTTTTCCCGTGATCCCAGCGACAGTGGCCAGTAAATCGGTCAATTCGATCAGTTCTTCACTGACGGTCCCTGCCGGAGTCCGGCCGGGCCAGCGCACCACGAATGGAACGCGATGCCCCCCTTCCCAGATGTCCGCCTTGGTTCCGCGGAGATGACGATTCCCCTGGTGCCCGAATTCTTTCATCGATGCGCCGCGTCCTCTCAGCTTGTAGTGCTTCACGTCGTCGGCCTCTTTCGGATCCCACCAATGATAGAGACTGCCGTTATCAGTGGTGAAAATGACCAGGGTGTCTTTCGTCAAGCCTGTCCGATCCAGCGCCTCCAGGACGGCCCCGACGAAGGAATCGGTTTCCACCACGAAATCGCCATACAACCCGGCCTGGCTCCGGCCCCGATATTCCTCGTTCGGCACGACAGGCAGATGGGGGGAAGTTAGTGGCGCATACAGGAAAAATGGGTTCTCCGGTTTTTCATCAGCTTGTTTTTCGATGAAGGCAACGGCCTCGCCTGCGAGTCGGGGAAGGACTCCGTAGATGGTAAAATCGGGCGAGCGAATTCCTTCGTCCACGGTGATGAATTCCGTCCGGACGCGGGGATGATCGAACACCGGCAGTCGGACCGGCCGGTCATTCTCGAGGAAACAAAACGGCGACATGTTCAGCGAAGCAGAGATTCCAAAAAAGTGATCAAAACCGACCGCGTTGGGACCTCCGGTAATCGGAACGGTATAGTCCACATCTTTCCCGGGGCGGGGTGGCGAGCGGCGGTCGAGTGGGACAGCCGGCATGGGATTTCCGTCTTTTCCGGTGAACTGCATGCCGAGATGCCATTTCCCGATGCAGGCCGTGTCATACCCCGCCGATTTGAGGAAAGAAGCTACCGTGACCCGGTTCGGCTCGATCAGAGGCGGGTCGAATCCATCCAAAACCCGATATTTCAGCCGGGTTCTCCAGGAGTAGCGGCCGGTCAGGAGGCCGTATCGGGTCGGAGTGCATACAGCCGAAGGGGTATGGGCGTCGGTGAAGCGCATCCCCTCCGTAGCCAACCGGTCGATGTGCGGGGTCGGGGTTTTCGAATCCTCGTTGTAGCAGGTGACATCCCCGATACCCATGTCGTCGGCAAGGATGTAGACGATATTGGGAGTCTCTGCCCCGCTTTGGACGGAAAATCCGAGGACACCGGACAGAAGAAAAAGAACTCGGGGATATTTCATAGAGCAATTCAACAGGGTCGTTTCACCGATCCTACCCTGTTGATTCGTTTTTCGGGAGCCTTTTAGGATGCTGGATAATTTGGTTAGGCTTCACGTCTTCGCGTCTCGTGGCACCGGCGATTCCCCTTGATCCCGATCGGGTTCTATGGGAAATCCCCTCGCTTTTGTGGAGTAAATTGCTAACCTGAAATACTGGGGAGGATTGGAGATGAAGAAACGCAAAGAAGTCGGGGTCCTGCTTGTCGACGATAGCGCTGTAGAAGGCGTATTGGTCGAGTCATGCATGGAGATGCCGATGAAACTGGATGCGACGATTCCGGACGGGGAGCAGGCCATGGCCTATCTTCGAAAGGAAGGCGAATATTCTCACGCGCGGACTCCTGATTTGATCCTGCTGGATATCAACATGCCGGAGAAAAACGGGTTCGAAGTCCTGGCGGAAATTCGGGAAGACAAATCTTTGAGCACGATCCCGATTGTGATGTTCACCACCAGCGACGAGGAAAGCGATATCCGCAAAGCTTATTCGATGGGGGCAAACAGCTACATCGAGAAGCCGCCCGGGATCGATCGCCTCACACTCATTCTGAAGAGCCTGGCAGACTACTGGACAAGCACGTCCAGAATCCCCTCTCCCAACGAGTAGGGGTAGAGCGAAGCGGAAGTTGACACTCCCCTTCCCTTCGCCAAAAGTCGGGAGCATGCTAGCTGTAATTTCCCCTGCCAAAACACTCGATTTCGAGAGTCAGTGTCCGGCCCACGAGCCGTCAAAGCCGGATTTCCTGGAAGATTCCGAGGAGTTGATCAGTGTGATGCGCAAAAAATCGCGCCCCCAGATTCGGGAATTGATGGGGATCAGCGAAAAGCTGGCGGATTTGAATTATCAGCGGTTCCACGACTGGAAACGTCCCTTCACCGAGGACAACGCCCGCGCAGCTCTCCTGGCGTTCAAGGGGGATGTCTACACCGGGTTCACAATCGAGCAGTACGGCAAGCGTGATTTTGAGTTTGCGCAAAAACACCTCCGCATTCTCTCCGGCCTGTACGGCCTGCTCAGGCCTCTTGATCTCATTCAGCCTTACCGGTTGGAAATGGGCACCCGGTTGAAAACGGGCCGGGGCAAGGATCTTTATGCTTTTTGGGACAACAAGATCACCCATTCTTTGAACGAGGCGATCCGCGAATCGAAATCCAAAGTGCTGGTCAATCTCGCTTCCAACGAATACTTCAGCTCGGTGCGATTTGCGGAACTGGACGCCGAGGTGATTACGCCGGTTTTCAAAGATCTAAAGAATGACACTTACAAAATCATCAGTTTCTACGCCAAGAAGGCGCGCGGCATGATGTGTGATCACATGATCCTGAATCGAATCCGGAAACCGGACGATCTGAAGTCGTTCGACCGGGCCGGGTATCAATTCAATGAATCGATGAGCGAAGGTAATACCTGGGTCTTCACCCGTGACGAACCCCCATCAGCGGCGGGATCATGAACCGGGCTCCGGCAATCATCGCGATCTTCGGTGCGTCGGTGCTGTTTGCCCAGGAAACGGCTGCTCCGGAGGCCGTTCAACTGTTCCGCGGACGAGTTGTCAACCTGGTGACCGATCCGGTTGCACGACTTCTGTTCCTGAATTCCAAAGGAAAACCCACGGCTGAACTCCGTGCGCCGGTCGCGATTCACTTTCCCGATCGGGACGTCTCGATCTGCTGGGATACGATTGCCTGTCGCCTGGTCTATCTCTGGACCGGGGACAAATTCCTCACAACCGATCCGGAAACGGGAATCTCCGCTCCCGCCGGAGAATCAGTGCAAATCCTGGCAGAGGGCCCCATTCCCATTTCCCCCACGATCGGCGCCTACACCAATCCTCGTTACTTCGGGATGCGGGAATCGAAGGAAAAAGGCAGCTCGCCCGAATTCCTCTATTCCTGCGGGCAAATCACTATCGCCGAACGCTTTTCGGTTTCTGCGGACGGAAAATCCCTCCAGCAAATCTTCCGCTTCGAGAACTCGCCGGCTGATGTCATCCTGGTTTTCCCGGAATCGCTGCAGGGGCGGCTTTCTGCGTCAGCCGGGACGACAAAAGGGCGTTTCGTAACGCTGAAAAAGGCTGAAATGATGACCGTCACGGTCAGTTTCCCGCTTTCCGCCAAGTGAGATTGTAGAGCGACCGAAAAACCGTACGGGAAAACCGTACAAATTTTCCGTGCCGCTTTTGATCCAAGTCGACCTCAACCACGTAACCCGTGCGGGAAGCGATTCCCGTTCTCCTCTTTTTCAGCAAATCCCCCCCCAATTAGACAGGCTCCGTTCCGGTTTCACCGGGCGGGGCCTGTCACCTTTCGCGACCTTTGGCGGAAGGCTGTATTCGGGCGGGGAGGACTATTTTACGGGCTTCGGCGTGTCGGGACCGGAATCCGGCAAATTCGGCTCCTTGATGTAGTCGGCCGGAACTTCGCCTTTCAGCGACTTCAGGAACTCGATGATCAATTTCGTTTCCTCGTCCGTGAGGATTTGGCCCTGCTGATGTTCCGCCATTTTCTTCACCATCTCCTCGAGCGATTCCACTGAACCATCGTGAAGGTAGGGGCCCGTCTCGGTGATGTTTCGAAGACTGGGGACCTTGAAAATTCCTTCGTCGGTCTCCTTGCCGGTCACCTCCGCACGGCCCTTGTCTTCCGTGGGCCACGGCTTGATGAGTCCAAGCTTCTGATAGATGTGACCGCCCACTCCGGAACCCTGGTGGCAAGTGATGCAGCCTTTGCTGATAAAGAGGTTTAATCCTTTTTTCTGATCATCCGTGAGCGCCGAGTCATCTCCCTTGAGGAAATCATCCCACGGAGCCGGGGTGAGAAGCCCACGCTCGAAAGCACCGATAGCATTCCCGATATTTGGGTAGGTCACAGGTTGGTCCTGATCCGGGAAGGCTTTCTTGAAAAGCTCCACGTATCCGGGGATCGACTTCACGACCCCGAGAACATATTTTTCGTCCGGCATTCCCATTTCGATGGGATTGGTGATCGGGCCGATGGCCTGGGCTTCGACATCAGCAGCTCTTCCGTCCCAGAACTGGGCGATGTGAAGCGCAGCGTTGTACACGGTCGGAGCAGACCGGCCGCCTTTTTGCTGTTTGATCCCGGTCGAAACAGGAGCGCCGTCATCCCCGTAGCTGGCGAGGTCGTGGCAGGTATTGCAGGAAACGCTGTGATCCTTCGAAAGACGCTTGTCGTAATACAGCATTCGCCCGAGTTCAATCTTTGCCGGGTTTGGCGGATTGTCGGGATTTTCGACACTCTCCGGCAGCGGTTGGAACATGCCGAGGATCGCCCGGTTCACTTTCGTTTCTTCTGCTACGACTGAAAAGCAGGCGGCAAAAGCGACTGCAACAGCAACGGGGAGGAATGGGAGGCTGGATTTCATAATCATCTGTTAAAAAGCAATACGGCCACCCTTTCAAGGAAGGATGACCGTATCTTCAAAATATTTCAGCGGGCATTCCCGCAATGTGAGGATTATCTACGGCTCAGTTTTTACCGCCTTTATCGTCGCCTTTGCCCTTTGCGGGCGCTGCCGGAGTCGTTCCTTTGCCTTTCTCGTCACCACCTTTGCCTTTACCGTCATCCGCGGGAGCAATCGATTCGGCATTGATGCCGGCTGCTTTCGCAGCTGCGGTCACAGCGGTGGTGATATCGACTTCGTCGGTGTAGGCGAAAATCGGGGGAGAAACTTTCATCATAACCACGTGAAGGCCTTGTTTCTTGGCCTCTTCGAGGGCGATGGGTTTAAGTTTCTCCTGGAAATCGCGGATTCGGCTCACGCGCGTGTTGGCCAGGATCTGCCGGGCGTTCGCCTGGTATTGATCGAATTGCTGATTCAGCTGGCGATTGAAATTTACGAGAGCCTGCCTGTTTTGCGGAGTGGGCTGCTGTCCGGCCTGTGCCTCAGCCTGGTTCATGCGGGCCTGGAGCTGAGTTTTTGCGTTGGAAAGCTGCTGGTTGAGATTGTTCTGCGCGGCCGTCAATTCCTCGACGACAGCTTCGGCAATTCCAAGTTCCTGGGCGACGGCATCGATATCGACGACTGCGACGCCTCCTTTATTCTGAGCGAGAGCAGGCACTGTCAGCAATGCGGCCGCCGCAAGAGTTACGATTGATTTCATTTGTATAGGATTTTATCGGGTTCAGCTGAGGGGCGGGACTGTACTCACGATTGGACCTCGGGTCCAATGGTTTGTTCGTTCCGTCAGCCGGATTCACTGTCCATTGTCCGCTCTTTGCAGCCTGTGACAGAGCCGGTTATTGGCTTAGGTCGATCAAACAGGGCTCGTTCGTCAAACGAACCCTGTTGCTTCACATTCTACCGAAAGAAGAGAAACCAGATCAGAAAGATCAGGAGAATCGCGCCGGCTGTAATGACCCCATACTTCAGGAGCATCTTCTGCGTTTTCTCTTTCCGGATCTCGCCTCTCAGCTTTTCGTCGATCCGAAGGGATACCTCGAGATAATCGAGAACTTCGTCACTCAAAAACGGGCGTCTTTCGTGGTGCGCAATGAGTTTGCGCGCGTCTCCCAGGGCATGGCAGGCGTGCTCCAGCAAAACCGGGGTCCGTTCCTCTTTTTCCCATTCTCCGCGCTTGATATCAAATCTTCGGGCTGTTTCGAGGCGGCGGTCTTCCCGCTCCAGCCATTCGCGGGCACGGTCCCATTCCCGAAGGGCTTCCGGAATGGCCCAGGCGATTTCCGCCCTTTCACCACTGGTTCCGGTCAAGCTCAGGACACGAGCGTTGATTAACCGGTTCACGAGGTCCCGGGTTTCGCGGGAGGTTTCAATCACGTCCAGATACCGCGCTTTAGATGCCACGGCGTCGCTGGTTGTTCCACGTGACCGTACCCGTTTCTGGAGAGCCAACATCAGTTCTCCCATCGCATCGTGATCCGGTAGATCTCCCACAGCCAAATCCGCAGCGGCTGCATATTTTTCGGCGATCCCGCCGGCCCAGCCGGCATCTGCTGTGGAAAGGGAATCCGCAGCCGGATCGATTTCGCTCAGTCGGCGCAGGGTTTCAGAAACAAACGGAATACCGGCCGGCGAATTTCCCACATCTTCATACAACGCATCCAGAAGCATCGGCTCTACCGATACGTGATCCGTATCCATCAAGTCAGCCGGGGCGGTCTGGAAAAAATTCCGAACCTCTCCCAGGTCCGGGTGCTTGATCGACACCCATGTCCCGAGGGAGGGATGCCCCAATCCCGTAAGCCCGGCCTTCACGGCATCCGTATTTACAGACCGGAGCGAAACGACACAGGGAAATAAACCTGTCATCAACAAATCGTGCAGGAAATTGAGAACGGGCTGCAGCCGGCTTTTCAACCAACCTTCGTCCTTGGACGGCAGAAGTGCAGCGCCGTCCGGACCGAATTCTTCCAGCTCATCCAGCGCAATCAGGCAAATCGACCGTTCGCTCTTGGCTCCGGCTCGCCGGGATCGCTTGAAGCAGGACGCGAGATATTCCGTGGCTTCCGTCGGATCCTGGCCATGGAGCAATGTAAATTGCCGGATCCGGTGTTCGAAATCGAGTGCCAGGTCGCCGCCCTCGGGAGATTCGTGGAGAATTCCGTCCGCGATGGCATGGATAACGGAAAGTGGGTCGTCTCCTCCTTTTGGCGTGACGCGGACGTAGTGGAATCCTTCCCCGTAGTCGGCGGCCAGGGCCGGGCGCACGCCCGCCTCAATCAGCGAAGTTTTTCCGGCGCCCGCGGGTCCGTGGAGCCAAACGAGAGCCGCCTGCCCCGATTTGGGCCGCTCGAAAATCTTCACGATCCTGGTAACATCTGCTTCCCGTCCGGCAAGGCGGGGCGCATCGGCCAGCGACAAAGGAGCATAGCCGGGCCAGCGTTGTTCAGTGGTTGAGGAGGATCCGGCGCGTTCCTCCGCGCCGGTGGCTGTCGCATGTGTCATCAGGGGATACCGAAACCGTAATGTGATTCTTCAACCGGATCAAGAATCCTCCGCTTTTCCCGCTCCTGCTGTCGCAGTTGCAAAATTCCGGTAGCGTCGCCAGGTGATCCAGAATGTGACCGCCGCCGCCAGCAGTGTCAGGGCAATTGCGGCCGGGTTCCGGTCGAAAAATCGCGCCACGTCCTCCAGGAAATGGAAGGAAAAAGGATGCGCTTTCCAGAGGGTGAAAGCTCCCGTCAGGAAAGAGAGAATCGTGCAGACAATCGGGATCCAAGGATAGGGGATGCGCGGATTGATTCCCGCCCCGACCGCGACCATCGCGCCCGGGATCGCATAGCCGACCAGTCCGCGGCCTGCCAGGTATTGGAAGAGAAAATATCCGGCAATGGAACCCAGGATTGCACCGCCGAAGGTGAAGAGAATCAATTTCCACATGGCCAAAAATCTAAACTGATGTTACGCCAGGGTCAGCATGAAATATCGTGAAATACCACGTTCCGATCTGAACGTTTCGCTCATCGGCCTCGGCACCATGACCTGGGGCGAACAGAACACCGAAGCCGAAGGCCACGAGCAGATGGACTACGCGATCGAGCAGGGCATCAACCTCTTCGACGTCGCGGAAATGTATCCGGTTCCTCCCATCGCCGAAACCTGCCACGAAACGGAACGCATCATCGGCACCTGGTTCGCTTCCCGCCCCGGGATGCGGGAGAAGATCGTGCTGGCCACCAAGGTCGTCGGCCCGGGCCCGCACGTGTCTCACATCCGTGATGGCGAAGCCCGTCTCGACCGCAAAAATATCGAGGCCGCCTGCGAGGCCAGCCTGGAGCGTCTTCAGACTGATGTCATCGATTTGTATCAACTGCATTGGCCGGATCGGCCAGTGCCGATTTTCGGAGGACGCGACTACTCCCACCCGAAGAACGACGACTCCGTCCCGATTGAGGAAACGCTCGCCGTTCTGGCGGATCTCCGCGATGCCGGAAAGGTCCGTTATTTCGGCCTCTCAAACGAAACCTGCTGGGGAACGATGAAATTTCTCCAGCTTGCCGATCAAAGCGAAGGGAAGCTTCCGAGGATGGTCACAATTCAAAATTCCTACAGCCTGATCAACCGAACGTTCGACACAGGCCTCTCGGAAATCTGTCATCGGGAAGACGTTCGTTTGCTGGCTTATTCCCCGCTCGCCTTTGGAAAATTGTCCGGCAAATACCTGGATGGGGCACAGCCGGAAAACGCCCGCTGCACGTTGTGGGAACGATTTGCCCGATACAACGGCCCCGGCGCCGATGCGGCGATCGCCGAATACGTGCGCCTTGCGAGAGAAGCCGGCCTCGATCCCGCTCAAATGGCTTTAGCGTGGATCAACCAGCGTCCGCACGTCGCCAGCAACCTGATCGGCGCAACGACGATGGAGCAACTCAAGTCCAATATCGCCAGCGTTGACATCGAGCTCCCCGGCGAAATTCGCAAAGCCATTGACACCGTGCATTCCCGCTATCCGAACCCGACTCCGTGAGCGATGTTGGGCCTGTTGCCATGAAGCTCTTTCCCGCCCTGCCCGTCCTTGCCGCCCTGTTGCTGGGCACCGTTTCCTGCACGACGACCAAATCGGTCGCGGAGTTGCGGGTATTTGCCACGAAGAAAAAGGTCAACGTCCCGGTCTATCTCTATCGCGGCACGGCGGACGGATATCACTATCTCCGCGTGCAGAACGGCTTCAGTTCAAAGGAGGTCAAAGTTCCCGTGAACGAACTTCGCGTCCCCCGCGAGTTTTCCTACGCTCCCGACCAGCCCGGTGTGATCTACAATTCGATCGACGCGACCAACACGCTCTCCCACAACGTGGATGTGAAGATCAACACCCGTTCGGTCGGATTTGAATTGCGAACCGGCATTTGAAACTCAAGCCCGTCGCGTAGATTCACGTCCTTGATGAAACGGGCGGTTTCGTGGTTTGCTGCCTCGATGAAACTGCCGCTCACCCTTTTTGCCTTCCTTCCCGTTTTCGCTATTGGCCAGCTGTCGGAAAAAGACTGGGGCAAACCGGCGGGCGAACATCGCCTTCATCCGAAAGCCGAGTTCATGGCCGATCTGCCGATGGGCCCGTTCGCGATCCTGCCTGATGGAAATCTTGTCACGGTCGAAGATTCGGACAACGCGCAGCACGCGATGATTTCGAAGGACGATGGAAAAACCTGGGAAAAATTTCCCGTTTTCGCCGATCCGGAAAAGTTCCGGATCAGTTATGAACGCGCCCTCACCTGCACGCGGGAAGGTACCGTCATTGTTTCGTTCATGAATCTCGTCGAGCGATCCGGCTGGAATTGGCAGCCGGAGATTCACGATTCGCCGGAAGCTAATCTGCCGAATTACGTCGTCCGCTCAACCGACGGCGGCAAAACCTGGGAACCGCCGCAGAAGATGCACGACGACTGGACCGGTGCGATTCGCGACATGATCCAACTGCGTGACGGCTCCGTCGTTTTCACCAGCCAAATGATGCTCCACAATCCCGGCCGGCACGCCGTGTTGACCTACGCATCACCGGATCAGGGCAAAACCTGGAAGCGCAGCAACATCATCGACCTGGGCGGAATCGGGCACCACGACGGCGCGATTGAAGCGAGCTTTGTTCAAAGAAAGGACGATTCCCTTTGGATGCTGATGCGGACCAACTGGGGCAAGCTGTGGCAGGCGGATTCCGAGGACGGCGGCCTGAACTGGCGGCCGATTGGCCCGACGAATCTCGATGCCAGCTCGACCCCGCCAATTCTCGAACGGCTCGCCAGCGGCCGGTTGTTCCTGGCCTGGAACCGGTTTCATTGGGCTGAAACGGATGATTACCCGGCTGCCGGCGGCGACCAACAGTGGTCCGGGACGCGAACCTCCAACAACCGGCAGGAGCTTTCGATCGCCTTTTCCGACGACGACGGGAAAACCTGGTTGGAGCCGGTCGTCATCGCCACGGTGAAACCGACCGACGATGGGAAGTATCCTCGAAAAGAGATTTCATACCCCTACGTTTTCGAGCGCCGTCCCGGCGAAATCTGGCTGACTGCCTGGCGCTTCGGCGGCTTTCGCGCCAGGCTGTTTGAAAAGGATTTCGTCGAAAACTAGCGGGCGCGATCACTTCAACGTCGCCCGCTCGGGGTAGAATTCCGTCTCGCCTTCCGAGCGCGCGATCACCATCGCGCCGCAGGAATCGGAAAAGATGTTCACGGCCGTTCGGCTCATGTCGAGCAGGCGGTCCACCGTTAACAAAAGGCCGATGACCGCGCCGGATTGCTCGATCCCAATGTCAATATTGGTCATGATGATCAGGATCGCCACCAGGCTGGCGGACGGAACCCCGGCCACGCCGATACTGGTCAGGAGCGCAAGCGCGACCACCGTAAACTGCACGCCGAAATCGAGTTGAATTCCCAAAACCTGGGCGACAAACATGACCGCGACACATTCGTAGAGGGCCGTCCCATCCATATTCACCGTAGCCCCGAGCGGCAGGACAAAACTGGTCACGCGACCGGAAACACCAGCGTTCTGAGACAGGCCGCGCATCGTGACGGGCAGGGTCGCCGAGCTGGAAGAGGTCGAGAAGGCCGTCAGCAGCGCATTCCGCATCGCGTAAAAATGGTGACGCGGATTGACCCCGGCGAGGAAGCGCAGGACCAGCGGCATCACGACCAGCAGGTGAATCAACAGCGCGGCAAGCACGACCAGAAAGTATTTCCCCAGGAGAAGGAAGACCGGAAAGCCGGCCTGCGACACGGCTTTCGCCACGAGCCCGAAAACGCCGATCGGCGCGAGAACCATGATCCAGTTCGTGATCAGCAGGGTCAGCTCATTCAGACTTCGAAAAAAGCCGAGCAGATTGTCGCGCGCATCCGCCCCGACGAAAATCAGCGCCATTGCCGTCAGGATCGCAACAAAGATCAACGCCAGCATCTTGTTGTTCGCGCCGAAGGCTTCAAAAACGTTCGTCGGCACCATTCGTTTGAACAAATCCGCCACCGGACCGAGCCCGGTCTTCTGGGCGGACTCTTTTCCGCCCACCTTGTCTTCGATCTTTTTCTCGTAGGCCTCCTTATTCGATTCAATCTGCTGCGCAATGGCCTGGTTTGGGTTCCCGTCAGCATCCAGGCCCGGCTTGATCCAGTTCACCAGCGAAAGCCCGATCAGGATCGCGATCAGGCTCGTGCACATGTAGTAAATTACGGTTTTCAGCCCCAAACGGCCGAAACCTTTCGTGTTTCCCAGCCCTGCGATGCCGACCACGATTGAGGTAAAAACCAACGGCACGATAATCATCTTCAACAGGTTGAGGAAAATCGTGCCGACGTAATCGAACAGGGAAACAGCCGTTTCCGCCCCCGGTGTGAACACCGTTTCGGGATTGCGGCTCGTGGTGCCGAAAATGTTGATCAGGCCGCCAACAAGCGTCGCAAGAACGAGGGAAAGAAGGATCCACTGCCACGGTTTCAATTTCATGGCGCCGAGGCTACACGACACCTGCAACCGGCGTCAACGTTTGCCGATCTGCGCCTGTTGCGCCCAACCGGTCACCGGTCGAAAATCGAATCAACAGGGTCTGTTTGGCGAACCAACCCTGTTGACTCGTTTTCCTGTTATGAAACTCCCGGTCTTTCTCTTCTGCTTTTTTCTCCCGCTCGCGCTGATCTCGAAAGATCCCCCGCCCCGCTCGCTGTTGGTCACGCGATCAATGGCTCACGAAAACCTCGTGCCGTTCCTGGAAGAGGCGCGGCCGGACATCGTTCAGATCGGGCAATACGGCGCGATGTTTCACGGCTACGCGGATGATCCAAAATCAAAAGGCACACCCATGCAGCTGCCCCTCACAGGCGAGCGCGAGGTATTGAATTTTCAGCGGGAATTAAATGAGAAAATTCACGACCTTGGCCTGAAGGTCGTCGGACATTTCCGGTTGGTGAAAGCTTACGGAAATGTCGCGGAGGGCACTGGATTCGTGGACTACTACAACAACCGCTGGCCCGAAGATCTGCTCGGACCGAAGCCCCATAGGGATTTGATGGAACTGCTGCAGCGCGATGGTGAAGGAAATCCGGTCGGGGTGAGCCGCTACAAGCAGACGCAGGTCGCCTTCTGCCTGTCCAGCCCGCACGCCCGGAAGATGTTCAAGCAGATGCTGAAAGTGGCAATCGATCACGGCGTGGACGGCGTCATCACGACCTACAATTACCACCTTGAGTGCTCCTGCTCACACTGCCAATCCGGGTTTCGGGAGTGGTTGAAAACGGATGCGAAATTTGATGAAGCAAAACTGGCGAAGGTCGATTTCAAAAATATCCCGGCCCGGATTTCCGGTTACCCGGACCCCGATGGGTCGGCGGATATTGACTACCTGGCGATGCAGTGGGCGGCGGAAAATTTCAAACGCAACTTCGATGAAATTTTTCTCGAATACGGTCGCAGTTTGAAGCCGGATCTGATGGTGGCGCAATGGAATCACATTGGCCACGTCGGAGCCGGCGAGGAGCGGGCCTTCCTGCCACTGGAGATGTGGGGGCGCGGCGAGGATTATTTATGGGAGTCCGGCGGTGCGAGTTTTGTCGGGAAAAACCTCAGCCTCGAAGAACGGAAAGCCGGTGATGCGTGGCTGAGTTGCCTCGTCCTGCGGGAACTCGGTGGCGGAAAACCGTTCGTGATGGGAAAATACGACGGAATCCGCATGGCGGCGAGTATGGCCGAAGGATACGCTACGGGCGGACTCGGAATGGGTCGCTACATGCGGTTCGAGGACCCGAATGGTTTCGCGACGCTTTCCCGCTACATCCGGTTTCGGCACGAACACGAGCGCTTGTTCGATACCTCTGACTCCGCCGCCAAAATCGCGTTGATCATGCCTCGACAATCCGCCATCGCGGGGGATCCGGGACCACAGGACCGCTTCCGGGAAATGGGGCAATCGCTTCTCGAGAAGCAAATCCTGTTCGACGTGCTGGCCGATGAAAACATCGAAGCGAAGCGGCTCGACCGGTATGAAATCGTGATCCTGCCGAAGGGCTCACGCCTCAGCGATGCGCAGGAAGCCGCACTGGCGACCGCTTCTGCTGATGTCATCGCTGAGCCGAACGGAAAGCTGATGGCACAGGCCAATCCATTTCAGCTGCACGATGCTCCGTGGACTGTTCGAACCTCGGCTTTTCGGTCGGGTAAAAGTCGGTTTTTGCACATCGTGAATTACAACCGGAACGAGGGTGAAACCCGCGAGGAAAAAGGAAACAGGCCCGGCAACGAACGCCCGATACCGGTCACCGGGCTGCAGGTCTCTGTCTCCCGGGACGGCCAGAAACCACCGAAAGCCGTAATCTTCCACAGCCCCGAAATCGAAAAACCGCTCTCGATGTTTTACAGCATCGGCGACAACGGGGAATTGAAATTCGGCGTGCCGGACATCGAGGTATACGGCATAATCGAAGTCGTGGAGGACGAGTGAAATCGTCCGGTTTTATTTTCCGAACAGGATGCAAATCGGAGCCGGCACATTGATGATCGCGCCGCGCTGGTAGGTCAGCTTCCCGGTATCCGGATCGATCTTGTGGGCGGCAATCGTGCCGGAATCGGCTCCGGCCGCGAGCAGCCAGGTGCCGGTCGGATCAAGATTGATGTTGCGCGGAAACGCGCCCCGAATGGGCTGAACCTGGACCACTTCAAGTTTCCCGGTTGCCGGATCAGCCTTGTAAACGGACACGGTATCGTGCCCTCGATTTGAAGAATACACGAAGTTTCCGGAGGGATGCACGAGGATCTCAGCGGCGGAATTGAAGGACTCGGCCGCTTTCGTTTTTTCGCTGATCGCCGGTGTCGTGCTGAGCCGCTCGGCGGTGCCTTTTGCCGGATCCCAGGCGAAAGTCGTGACCGACAGGCTGAGTTCGTTGAGCAGGTAGATGAATTTTCCGTCGACCGAAAATCTCATATGCCGGGGGCCGCCTCCCGGGACGGATTGTGCGACACCGTGCTTCGAGATAGCGGGTTTATCGGTGTCGACCTTGTAAATCACGATTTGGTCGAGACCGAGATCGGGAACGAACGCGTATTTTCCGTCCGGCGAAAATCCACACCAGTGCGGGTGTGGTGACTCCTGCCGTTTCGGCACAACGCCCGATCCGCCTTCGTGCTCGTGAACGGTCGGTTCGCCCAGTTTTCCATCACCATCGAGTGGAAAAAGAGCCGTGGAACCCCCGCCGTATTGCGCCGTGAGGAGAAATTTTCCGCTCGAATGCACGGCGATGTGGGCTCCGCCACCATCCGGATTCAGCATCTCGCAGCATTTTTCCAAATCGCCATTGTCGAGGATCTTGTAACCGGCCACACCGGCCCCTCCCTCAAGTCGGGCCACAGCGTAGAGTTTGTCGCCGTCCGGGTGGAGAGCCAGGAAACCGGGTGAACCGATCCTGGCAGTCAGTTTCGCCGGCGTGAACTTCCCGTTGTCCGGATTGAATGTTGCCTGGTAAATCCCCTCGGCTCCCCTTCCGCCAGTCCCGAAGTAAACTTGTTTCGGCTCCGCGTGAAGATTGAAAGCCAGAAGGAAAAAGACAGAGAATGCGAGAGCAGAAAATTTCATGGCGGAAATCCTAGCACAGATTCCCGCCAAAATTGAAAGCCGGATTTGGGTGATGCCGGTTATTTCCACGAATACGCAGTCAACGATCTCAGGCCACGCACCAGCAGTACATCGCCCGATATTCCGATATGAGCCCAGGTCGACTGGTCGGACACCATCCCGCGATCGAGAATCTCGAACTTTTCCGGATTGGCATCGAACAGAATCAGCTCACCGGTCTGATCCAGTGCGAGTATCCGGTTGTCCTTGCGGATCATCGACCAGTATTGCCCGAATTTTTCTTCGCTCTTCCACTTCACCGTTCCATCTTCAACTGCGATGCAATGCAGATGCTGGTCCCGTCCCGGCAGGTAAATGTGATCGTCGATCACGAGCGGGGAAGCCATGTAGCCTTCCAGTGTCGGGATGGCCCAGGCCTGCTCCACCGTCTGACCGGCGTCGGTTTTCTTCACCTCATACAGGAACGATCCGCCGCCATAGCTGGCGGTGAAGATTCGGTTTCCAATGACCGTGGGCGTGAGAATATTCATGCCTCGAAAAGCTTTCACGGCGATTGACCAAATGGCGTCACCGGTTTCCGGATTCAGTCCAGCGAGAGTCGTCCGGGTTTGAACCACCAGTTGCTTCTCTCCGTGAATGGTGGCCAGCACCGGTGACGAAAAGGCACTTTCAAACATCGCCTGCCGGTTTTCCATGACCCGCCAGAGTTCATCGCCCGTTTCGGCATCGAGCTTTGTGACCGCGCAGCCGGCCTGGATGTAGATTCCGCCGTCGGCGACGAGAGGAGAGGAAACATAACCGAAAGTCGGCACCTTCGTTCCATGCCGTTCCTTGAAATCGACCCTCCATGCTTCGTCGCCGGTCTCCGCGTTCAGTTTGACCAGTTCATCACGGATTCCGCCAAAGTAGACAAACCCGCCCGCAAGGGACGGGGTGCACCGAACCCAACTCCCGTTCTTCGCCGCGAAGAATGGCACTTTCATCGAAGCGGCCCACTCGCGTGACCAGATTTCGTCCCCGGTAAGAACGTTGAAGGCCCGGGCCACCTCCTCTTTTTTCTGCCGTGTCGAGAAAGTAAATACCCGCCCGTCTTTCGAGACCGGACTGGAATAGCCTTCGGCCAACTCAACCGACCACAATTTCTTCAAATTCTTTTCCGACAATGAATTCGGAAAAGCACTCTCCCGGTTCACGGAACCATCGCGGGATTCACCCCGCCACTGCGGCCAGTCCGAGGCCCCCGATTGATTGAGTCCGGAAAAAGAAAAAAGAATGATGGCGGCAGAAAAGAACGAAGACCTCATGCGCCAGTATACGGCCCCGGATCCGAATCGGGTGACCGCAAACGGTTTTATTTCCAAGCGCTCGACGCCCGTTTCAGTTTCCAGACATCGCCGGTCCTGTTGATCTCCCGCTGCGTCACTTCGTCTTTTCCGCTCAGCGTCCAAAGCAAATACTTCTCACCCTTTCCGTTCAGTATCTCGATCTTCCCGTCACCCGCAGGGATCCAGGTGAAACCGTCCCACCAGAGGTCACGCTCATTTTTCATCCATTCCTTGCCGTTTTTCCAAAGCTCAACGCTTCCGTCGTCGCGAACAATTCGCCGGTAGGTATTGCCGCTCTGCTTGTATTCCCATTGCCCGACGAACGGAGACTCCGGCTGCCCCGCATTCCCATTCCGCAGCCGCTTGAGTTCCTGGCGGACTTTGACTGCCGTATCAAGGTCGTTATCGAACGTGGACCGCTTCAGGAGCGTTTCCAAATTGTGCTTGTAGCGTTTTTTGACCGGATCAAGCGCCTCTTCGACTTCAACCCGGTATTCCGCTTTCAATTTCTCCAGATCTTTCGCGTAGCGCTTGTCGCCATCCTGAGCCGGAGTGGAGACAGCCGCAACGACCCAGAGAACAGTGGAAAATACGATCCGCTTCATGATTTTGAATTGTAGACAAAGCCCCGCTTCGCACAATTCAAAATCCCTCGCCTGGCGGTAAGAACTCGATCAGTGCGACAAGGATATCAGGGTCGCATCGAGGGCCTTGCGGTAATACCAAGCCAGTTCCACATCCGAAGAGTAGCGCCCCTCCATTTCAAGGACACGGGAGAGGGCTTTCCGGAGGTGTTGGTCCAGTTTCTCGCTGGAAGACAGTGACTCAATGCAGTTGCGGTAAATCTTCGCACACGCTTCGGCGTCTCCGGAGTTAAAAGCGGGAACTCCTTTGCTGACAGCCGCCGTGATCGCATCTACCGGATCCCCCGAAGTTCTCTCCGATGTGTTCATCTCTTTTTCGGAGTCGACCGGGGGCATGAGAACCGAATCAATCACGTGGATTACACCGTTTCCTCCGTCCAAATTGACCGTCTTGATCGTGGCGTCATTGGCTTTCAAAAGGCCATCCTGAATGGAAAACTCAACCGATCCACCCTGCAGGGTATCAGCGCTGCCTGCGTTCAGGGCATCCCCGGCTTTCACTGAACCGGATACGACGTGATACTTCAAAATCGCTGCCAGTTTGT
>JABDJT010000440.1 GCA_013003335.1 Verrucomicrobiales bacterium
GGTTTATTGCTTGGATGCCAACACCGGGGATGAACTCTGGACGGCGATGGGGCCGCGGGGACACGCCACCGTGACCGTGAAAGACGGACATGTGTATGCCTTGAGCGACAACCGGATTCTCTATTGCTACGACGCCGAGAACGGTGATTTGGTCTGGGAGACAGAGCAAATGCCGAAACCGGAGCCCCATGCCGCAGTGACAGGATCCCCGGTAATCTGGCAGGACCTGGTGATCGTCAACATTGGGGGCGGATGCGCGATCCGGCGGGAAAGCGGAGAGTTTGAATGGAAATTCGAAGGCTACCACGGTCTGGCTACCCCGGTGCTGTTCACCTTCAAAGGAAAGCCGGCCGTAGCGATCTTTCTCGGCGATCAACTCATCGCCCGTGATTGCCGGACCGGCGAAGATCTATGGTCGATTCCCTGGAAAACCTCGCCCGGGAACAACGCCTGCGATCCCGTTTTTATCGAAGACGATTCGAAGATGTTTCTCTGCACCCGGTACGGGAAGGGAATCGCCCTGTATGAAATCGCATCCGGCGATCCGAAAGAACTCTGGTATCACCGGGATCAGGCACATGTCTATGCGAGCGGTTCCTGGCACAAAGGCACGCTTTACGCGTTTGCTGCAAACTTTCAAAAACTCGATCTGGAAACCGGGGAAATTCTCTGGGACAAATGGAAATCGCCCATGGCAGATTCTGCGTTGTTTCTGGGCGATTACATTGTCCTCACTACCGAGCAGGGAGAGGTCGTGATCGGAAAGGCAACCGAAGAAAAATTCGAGGAATTGAACCGGGCCCAGGTTCACGTCCCGCAGGTCCGAAATGTTCCCGCTTATTGGCAGGGTAAGCTCTACCTTCGGAACCAGAAAGGTGGCCTGGTCTGCGCGAAAATCGGAAAATAGGGAAAGAAATTTTCCGAACGAGCAGGCTCGTTAGTTTCCCAGTGTTGCTGGAATCACGACCGTATCCATCCACTCCTTTGCTTTTTCCTTTCCAACCGGGGCAAATGAATGGCCGACGCCCGGCATTTCGAACGTTTTGGAATGTTTTCCGCTGGCTTTCCGTCCCGCTGCCTGGGTGGGTCCTTTCGCCGGACTCGTTTCGCCCCAGGACACGAAAAAGAAGCTGTCGTTCCCCGCTTTGAATCGGCCATATCCACCGCCTTCGACCGGGATGAAACAGTTGAAGTATTGCGGATAGCCTTTTTCCCCGACTTCTTTCAGCATACCGCCGATGCAATGCGCGCCGTTGCTGAAACCACATAGAACGCAGAGCCGTTTGTCGATGTTCGGGATCGTCTCAAAGATTTTTCTCAGCATCGGCTCGTGGTATTCACTCCAGATTTTCCGGAAATCGCCCACCATGTTCGACTGGCCGGAATCGTTCATCCCTTTTGGGAACGGCAATCCGGCCGTGATGAACCGGTCGCCGTCCACGATACCCTGCGTCGTGGGCGCATTGTTGCCGCCGCCGCCCGCGAGAAAAACAAACAGCGGAACGGGCTTTGTCGGGTCGTAGGAGGAGGGGATGTTCAGGCTTACCCTGGCGGGACTGTCTCTCCGGTCTACCACCAGTTCCGGAAAATCGAGAACCATCCGGCCCGGTTTCACGTCCGGATCCACTGAAGTCGGGGCAGCGGGTTCGGTCCCCGGATTAGCGGATTTCCCGGCCATCTTTTTCGCCGCCCAGTCCTTGATGTAGGCCTGGTCAGGTTCGCTCAAGCTTGCGATTGGAATCGTGAAATCACGCCGGTCGGCTGTTCGCGTAATGGTCACTTTGTCCCCCGAGACAGCCTTGATTTCCGCGTCGATCACGACACCCTTTGCGTTTTTGAATTCCCTCGCATCCGCGGAGGCGCCGCAAATCAACATTATTCCGACCATTCCCCAAATCTTGGATTTCCCGTTCATGGATCGGGATTATAAAGAAAGCGGTCGCAGCGATTCAATCTGAACCTTGTCAGAAAATGTCAGGACTATCCGGGGCGGGTAGCATTTCCCCGCTTGCCTTTGAGGCGCGTTTCTGATTCCATCCGGCCATGAAACGCCCGACTTTTTTCATTGCGACCACTATCGCCACGACGCTGATTTTTTCCGCCTGCAACGAGGAAAAGGAACCGGTAACCGATAATGCAAAAGGAGGCGAAACAGGAGAAACCAAGATGATTACATCCGAAACCTGGGGCCAGATCGATGGAAAAGACGTCACCCTCTATACCCTGAAAAATCAAAGCGGGATGGAGGTCAAACTCACCGATTACGGCGGTATCGTGGTCGGAATTTCCGTGCCGGACAAGGATGGCAACAGTGAAGATGTTTGCCTCGGCTTTGATACCGTGGCGGAGTATCCCGAAAAAACGCAATATTTCGGCTGCATCACCGGCCGGTATGCGAACCGCATTGCGAAAGGGAAATTTACGCTCGATGGCACGGAATACACCCTCGCGACGAACAACGATCCGAATCACCTCCACGGCGGGGAAAAGGGTTTCGACCGTTACATTTGGGATGCGGAAGCTTCCGAAACCGGCGACGGACCGTCCGTGAAATTCACTCGCACCAGCCCGGACGGCGAAGAGGGTTACCCCGGCGCGCTCGATTGCGAGGTGACCTACACGCTGACCAGCGACAATGGCCTGAAAATCTATTACAAAGCCACGACCGACAAGCCAACCGTGCTGAACCTGACGAACCACGCCTATTTCAATCTCGGCGGAGCTGGCAGCGGCACGATTCTCGATCACGAATTGGAGATCAAAGCAGACCGGTTTGTTCCGACGGATGATACTGGCATTCCACTTGATCCGGGCGTCGTGACCGTCGAGGGCACGCCTTTCGATTTCCGCACGCCCACCGCGATCGGTGCACGAATTGAAGAAAACAACGAGCAACTCAAAAACGGCATCGGATACGATCACAACTGGGTCATCAAGGACTCCCGCGACGGCAAACTCCAGCATGTCGCCACCCTGACTGATCCGAAATCCGGCCGTGTTCTGGAAGTCCATACGACAGAGCCGGGCCTGCAGTTTTACTGCGGCAACTACCTCGACGGACTCACCGGGAAAGGCGGCAAGGAATACGTGCATCGCGGCGCGCTTTGCCTTGAGGCACAGACCTTCCCCGATTCCCCGAATCGCGAGGAGTTTCCATCCCCGGTTCTGCGGCCGGGTGAAACCTACACGCAGACGACCATTTACC
>JABDJT010000499.1 GCA_013003335.1 Verrucomicrobiales bacterium
AATTTGGTCCATTCCCTTCGACTTTTCCTTTTCCTCCGCCCGGTCCGCGACCTTTCATGCCTCCGGGAGGGCCTTTCGGCAGCCATTCAGCGACGGAGGGGTCCTCGGCAATCATGGCTTCGTGAATGGTGCGGCCGAGTTTGCGAAATGTGTCGGTGCGGCGATCCCGCATCGCGTCGTCTTCTTTACGAAGCTGTTCGAGTTTACCGAAGAGTTCTCGGACTTCCGGATTTGATTTCACTTTGTCGCGAAGCTCGAAATACTGTTTCCGTTGCTCGGGCGTGAGATTGGAGAGATAGGACGGGGCGCGGGTCAACATGTCGAATCCGCGCTGATCTCCGCCTCCAGCTCTCGGCCCGCTTTTTCCGCCATTTCCGTGGCGGGTGGCTTCGCCAATCATCGTTTTTACGTGACTTTGGGAGGAGGCCTCCATTTTCGAAATCAGACCTTTCATTTCCGGATCTTTTTTCAGCAGCGCAGCCCGAATTGCTTTTTGATAAGCCTGAACGGAGTCGTTCACCTCCTGTCGGGCCTGGATCACGGCCGGGTCGCTCCAAGCTTCGCGCATGGCCTGGCGCAGGCGGCTGCGTTCCTCGTCTGAAAGGTTTGCCATCGGGTCCCGCTTGTCACCGCGTTGATCACCCTCCCGTTTGATATCCATCTTTTTTGCCGGAGGCGGCCCGTCGACTTTGACCTTTTCCGGTTTGTCTTTCTCCTGGGCGGAGAGAGATGGGGCACAACTTCCGAATACCAAAGCAACGGTTGCGAGAAAAAGAGCGATATTTTTCGAAAATTTCATGAGTCCGGACCGGTTGATCATACTGTAACGGTCTTCAGGGAGTTGAAAAACCGGAAGGTGATAAAAGTTGCGTTTGGAATGCGGTGTTGGTGTCGTATTTTCGCGTCATGTTCGGCAAGCACCGGCGGAAACGCTACCGGGAAAAAATCGCGCGGGGTCTTCGGGCGGCCCATGCGTCCGCCCCGGTTGAAGACGTCGTTCTCGATGAATTGAAACTGATCGTTTTTTCCGACCATCATCGTGGGACGGGGGACCGGGCGGACGATTTCCGCAAGTGCCGAAGACTTTACCATGCTGCGCTGGGTTACTACGACAGCCTGCGATACCGGTTGTTCCTGCTCGGCGACGTCGAGGAAATGTGGGAACGAATTCTGTTCACCATTCTTGCGACATACCGACCAACTCTGGATCTGGAGCAACGATTTTTCGAGCGGGGTGAGGCGGAACGTTTTGTCGGAAATCATGACGAAAATTTGGGCAGAGCCTGGAATTATAATCAGATTCGCGGGTTCATTGCCGATCGTCCCTTGCTGGAAACCCTTCGGTTGCGGGTCCGGGAAAAACCGGACGACGATCCGGAGACGTCCGCGCTCGGTGAACTGTTCTTCGCGCACGGTCATCAGGGCGTGAAATATCATTGGTATCACCGATTTGCTGTCCGGCGGATTTGGGCATTCTGGCAATTGTTGACGGGGGTGGGTCCCGGCGTGCCGTCCCGCGATCTGAAAATCCGGCTCACTCACGAGCGGGCCATGTATGAATGGGCGACACAAGAACAGGAGGACCTCCTGTTGATCTGCGGTCACACCCACAATCCGGTTTTCATGTCGACCGCCTGGCAGGAAACGGTTCGGGCCGAAGTCGAGGAATTGTCCAGGAAAGAAGATGCGTCGGCTGACGAAATCGCCGTCGCGATGGCCCGCCTCCGTTGGGCGGAAGCCGCGGCCCAGGAGAGCAAGACAGCTCTTCCGGACGGCGCGAAACCCTGCTATTTCAATGCGGGTTGTTGCTCGTTTCACGATGGGGATTTGACCGGAATCGAGATCAGCGAAGGCCGAATTCGCCTCGTCCATTGGTCCGGCGAAAAAGGGCTCCCGGAACGGAATGTTTTGCGGGAAGCCGATTTGCAGCGGGTCTTTTCCAAGTGTTGCGACTGTGACTGAAGAAAACGATCCAACAGGGTTGGGTTGCCGAACAAACCCTATTGGATCGAAAATCCGTTGATCTTGCGGATTTGGAAGGGATAGGGTACAAAAATCCAACTTTTTTATGGCAAACGCCAGCACAGCCGCCGACGCAGCCGAAACCAAGGAAGCAGCGGGTATTTTGCCCGCCGGAGTAGGGGAGCCACACGAGCGCTATCTCGAAGCGTTCCAATGGATGATTCTCGCCCGCACTCTCGAAGACAAGATTGCGGCCTTGTATCGGTCCGGAAAAATCGTGGGTGGGGTGTATGTCGGTCGGGGACAGGAAGCATTTTCTGCCGCTCTCGGCATGCACCTTGATCAGGCCAAAGGAGATATTTTCGGACCGTTGATCCGTGATCAAGCCGGACGATTGGCATTCGGAGAGCCGATGATCGATACTCCCCGGACGTATCTCGGTTCAGTCGAGGGGCCCATGCGCGGTCGGGATGGAAACATTCACCGGGGACGCCCGAGACGCGGGCAACCGGCCATGATTTCGCACCTGGGATCGATGACTTCGGTGATCAACGGGATGTTGATCGCGAAACGAATGCGGAAAGAATCCGGATTTGTCGGGGCAACGACCTGTGGTGACGGCGGGACGTCGACGGGTGCTTTCCACGAGGGGCTGAACCAGGCGGCAGTGGAAAATCTTCCGCTCATCGTCGCTGTGGCGGATAATCAGTATGCCTATTCGACCCCGACTGATCGCCAATTTGCCTGCGACGATCTCGCGGATCGCGCAATTGGATACGGAGTTCGGGGTTACTCGATTGATGGCACGGATTTGCAGGCGTGCCTGGATACCTTCGCCGAAGCTGTTGATCGTGCTCGCGGAGGGGAGGGACCGCAACTGGTGGTTGGAAAATTGCTCCGGCTCGCCGGCCATGGGGAACACGACGACGCGAGTTACATTCCCGATCAAGTGCGGCACTCGGAACACAGCCGTGATTGCATGGAGGTCGCGCGGAAGGAGATTCTCGCGAACCAGTGGCTTTCTCTCGAAGACATCGCGGAAATTGAATCGCGGATTCAGCAACGGGTCGAGGAATCTGTTGGCCGGGCGCAAAGTGAGAACGGGCCGAGCCCTTTCAATGAGTCCTGGCATTGTCTCGCCGCGAAACATCTCAGCGAGGGAAGCCCGGAATAGGTTGCCTCTCACAAAACTGATGAACCGACACCTTTTCGTTAGCCTTGCTTTGGCGGTCGTGCTTTTGGCCAATCCAGTCCGTGCCGGCATGATCGAGATGGGCAGTCTGCCGTACGATTTTACCGATTCCAAACGGGCTGCCGAAATCGCTGACTGGGGGGAAATCCCACAAATCGAAGCGACAGGGAACGGGCTCCTGTTTGATGGAGCGAAAAATTCGTCTGTTGATCTTACGCTGTTGCTCCAGCCTTTTGCGGTTGGGCACGGCTGGCGCCCGGCCGGAAATACCAGCCTGAAAGTGAAGCTGGATTTTGGAGCGGAAGTGGCACGGTATTACACGGTTTTTGCCCGGTATTCACCGGACGGCTTGAACTGGTCGGACTGGCAGGCACTGAAACAGGAAATTTCTGACAAAGAAGCCGGTAATGGTCCGCCTTTTTTCTTTTCGGGGCCACTTACGGTCCCTCGGGTCGAGACCACGGAATACTATCTGAAAATGAGGGCGTATCAGAAACTGGACGTCCCGTGGCGATCCGATGAACATGCCCTGTGCGAGTGGATTTTGAAACACGAGCCTGATTTTTTCGAGAACCACCTGCCATTCGTAGGATTTGTCCAGATCCTGGTCGAAGGAAGTTTGCGGGGTGGTGTTCCGCTGAAAGGCGTGACGGTGGAATACACCACGTCGACATCCGGCCTGCATTCACCGGCAGACGATCCGGAGGCCGAGAAGAAGCGGCAGGGGCACTGGAATCTTTGGAGGGTCAAAAATGACGCCAAGAATCCAGTGTGCGGATTCCACAAATTATTCGAGTCACCGAAACCCGATTGAAAGGGGTAGATTCGGTTGTTCACGGATGTTTTAAAATCAGGTCGGCCAGGTAAATTGCGGTAATCGGCTTTCCATCCTCTCCCTTTTCATGGGACGAATACCAGGAAACGAGACCGTTCCCGTTTTTCAAAACGACGAATCCCGGATAGGAATTATCGCCGCCGCTGGGTAGTTCTGCGAAGGGATGCAGTGTGTCGTCCTCCAGCCAGTAAAGGGTGGTTTTCGGGCCGTTTTTGGTGGTCCGTCGGCCGCCCACCAGGTATCGGTCATTCCACTTTGCGAGGAGCGGGCCACCGATGTATTCGGGTAAATCGACCTGGGTCCACGACTTGTGAGGCGGATTGGAACGACCCAGCTGGGCGATTTTGGATCCGCAGCGGCTGACGGCAATCGCGCTTCCGTCGTCTTCGAAAAGAAACGCGGTTTCGTTCCCGCGATTTTCCTGGAAGAGTGAATGGAAACGCCAGATCAGGCCATCATCGCTTTGCAACATGGCCGACTCCACGATTTCAGACCCGCCTGTGCCGGACTCCGCTTCGGTGAAATTTCGCTTTCGCCGGCCGCAAAGGTAAGCTTTCCCGTCATGAGCCGCCGCCCGCCAGATGTAATGACCGTAAGTGCCTTCAAGGGGAGTCGGATCGCTCCACGTATCCCCGTCGCCGGTGAACACGGCATAGCCGAGGTGCTTGTTCAGGTCATATTTTTCGCGGGGCAGTTCGCCTTCGCCCGACCACCATGTCCCGGTGTAGATGAACAGTTTGTCCTGAAACACGAGGAAATGAGGATCGCGCGTGTCCCGTTTTGGAACCGAGAATTCATGCTGCTTTTGCCACGATTTTCCCTCGTCCGTACTCGATAAAACGATGACACGTGCCGAGGAAAATACCATGTGCCCGTCGGGGCAGGAGCGAAAGGTGAGCCAGAGCCGGTCATTCCATCGGACCAAATCCGTGAAGGCGTTGTGCTCCCCGTTGTGAAAAGCACGTCGGACGTTGGTGACTTCTACTTCGGGTGGGCTGCCCGGGGATTGCCCCAGGGCGGGCCAAAAGGCGAAGAGAGTTGTGCCTACCAAAGAAAGGAGCCGAAATTTCATGCCGACCATCGTAGCACGGGTTTTCCAACCCGGGATGGCGGGAAGACGGTGGCCGGTCAGAATTCCGCTAGAACCGCCGCGATGCTCCGCGAACCAATCCGACCATCACACCCTGAATGACCAGTTCGGTCGCAGGAATCAGGTCGGGATACATTTCGTTTTCCGCACGGAGAAAAGGTTTCCGGTTTTCGACGATATATCGTTTCAAAGTGGTTTCGCTGTCGATCAGAGCTGCAACGATGTCCTGATTTTTCGGATCACGGTATTCCAGAATCACATGATCACCGTCCATGATATGCGCATCGATCATGGAATCCCCCCGAACGCGCAGTGCGAAGGTTTTGGAAGTGGTGGTGCAGCCCATCGTTCGCGTGTCGACGGACAGGCAACCCTCTGTCTCCGGCTCCGTGCTGTCTGCATATCCGGCCGGAATCATCCCGTAAATCGGAATATCGATAATCGGCTCACGATCCAGCGCGTCGGAAAATTCGAGAGCACGGGCTTTCCCGGGACGTCGGCGAATGACGCCTTTTTTCTCCAGGGCACGAAGGTGACTGACGGCCGCGGTTTGACTGGCGAAACCGAAATGCTCCTGAATTTCCCGCGTGGAAGGCATGATGCCCGTCTGGCGGTGTTCGTCGTGGAGGAAGTCGAGAAGTTGTTGTTGGCGGTCTGTAAGATCTTTCATTTTGAACAATGTTCACTTGAACAAACCGCAAATACCTGTGGTGTGCAAACAAAAAATGACGTTTATTTCCCGGATACCCTGAAACAATGCCGGTTTCCCGTTCCATTTTGCTGTTCCTGCTCACCACATTTTTGCTGGTGACCACGTTACCGGCGCAGACACCGAGGGTGAAATATCCGAATCAAAAGAGCGAACCCAATCAGCCTGCGAAGGGAAATTCCGGGGCCCGTTCCCTCGGAAAGATGGCGACCTTTTCCAAGGATCCCGCTGCGAAAAAAAACGAAGTGAAGCCCGAATTTCCGCCCGGCGCGATCAACCCGGGCACGCTGGATCCGGCCTTGGCTGACTCCCTCCCGGAAGCACTGCAGCCCTTTGCCAAAGAAGGGGCGCTCGCCATGGCGGAGCGGGATTTTGCGAAAGCGAAGAAGGCTTTCGAGACCATGGTGAAGGGCGCACCCGATAGCGCTCTCGCCCACGCCAATCTCGGGATGGCTGAATTTCAGCTGAAAAACTACGCCGCCGCCCGGGAGCACCTCGGAATTTCCCTGCAGAAAAATCCGAACATCTCCCAGACGTGGGTGAATCTTGGCCTCGTTCATTTCGAGGAAGACCAGCTTGAACTCGCGATTTCCTCCATCACGCGGGGGCTGGCCCTGGAGCCGGCGAATGCGCGATCCCACCTGTTGCTCGGGGTCGTGGTGCGGGAATACGGATGGCCGGAAGCTGCCGAAACCCAGTTCCGAAAGGCAGTCACGCTCGACCCGCGCAATGTCGATGCCCATTTCAATCTCGCCCTGTTATACCTTGAAAAACAGCCTGCTGCCCTTGAACTGGCCCGGCGTCATTATTACCTGGCTGTAGATTTGGGAGCCAAACCCGATCCGGCGGTGGAATCCAAATTGAAACCGGCCTCAGGCCCGTGACTGAGGCATCGGAAACGAAAAATTGATTGAACGTAGTGAAAAGTACCTGACTAAGGATTCAACGCCTGGAGCCGTCCTTTATTCCCTGATATGACCGTGAACCGCTTTTTTCCGAAAACGATCCAACAGGGTCTGTTTGGCGAACGAACCCTGTCGGTTCGTACCGCCCTTCTCGGTGCGGTCGCGATGCTCGGTGTCTCCGGCTGCAAAACGGGCGGCGGTTTTGCGGGCGGAGGTGATCTGCCCGCTGCGCCGTATCATCCGGCTCCGGTGGGGCAGCAGGGTACTCAGCCCCAGCCGGGCGCGGCATCGGGTCCGACCCTGGCCAATCATCGCGTTCAACGTGGCGTGCCGAACATTACGGCCCGGGCCGCCATCCTGGTGGACGCGAGGACCGGACGGATCTTGTATCAGAAAAACATCGATCAGCGGGTGCCGGTGGCCTCGACCCAGAAACTGCTTCTCGGCCTGATGATGGTGGAAAGCGGAAATCTCGGCAGAACGATCACGGTTCAGAAATCCGATACCTGGGCTGAGCCAACGATCATGGGAATCAAACCCGGCCAGACTTATCGGAAAGACGAGTTGTTGAAGGCGGTTCTTGTCCGGAGCAGCAACGACATCGCCCGCTGCCTGGCGCGGGATCAGTTTGGCAGCGTAAGTGGTTTCGCGAACGCCGCGAACCGGCGCGCCCGACAGCTTGGGATGGTGAATTCCTATTTCACGAATGCAAGCGGCCTGCCGGATCCGCCCGGTCAGTATTCGACGGCGCGTGACCTTGCCATACTCGCTGCAGCGGCTATGCAGCACCGGTTCATTCGGGATGCCGTTTCGACCCGATCCATGACTTTCCGGTTTTCCGATGGCCGGACGAAGGCGATCACCAATACGAACCAGGTTTTGCGGACCTATCCGTACTGCACCGGTGCCAAAACCGGGTACACCAACGCGGCGGGACGCTGCCTCATTTCGACCGCCGAGCGTGGCAACAAGAGCGTAATTGCCGTGATTCTCGGCAGCAAGACGCCCAACGTTTGGAGCGAATCCCAGGGCCTGCTGCAATGGGGGCTGGGAATGTGATGGCGGCTTTGCGATCCCGGAATCCGGGGGTAGAATTGCCGCGTCATCGAGTCCCCGGAATCCAGCTCCCGCTATTTCGACCACAACGCCACGACCCCTCTTTCGGCGGCGGCACGGGAGACGTGGATTGATACGTCGGACCGGTTCTGGCAGAACCCGTCGAGCCTGTATCGGGAAGCGGGGATGGCAAAGCGATTGCTGGAGGATTTGCGGGAGGAACTGGCGGATGAACTCGGCATCGATGAGCCGGAGCGGGTCGTTTTCACATCGGGAGCGACGGAGGCGAACAATGCCGTGATGCGCTGGGCTGCCGATTCGGGGAAAAAAAGCGCGATTTCGGCGATCGAACATCCCTGCGTGATGGAAGCGGCTCCAACCGGAGCAATTGCGCTGCCGGTGAATCGCGAGACGGGTGCTGTTGAAGTTGAAGCGATTCGGGAATACCCGGGAGATGTGGATTTGATTTCCCTGATGGCGGCGAACAACGAGACGGGAGCAATTCAGCCGTGGGAGGAAGTGGGAAAAATTTGTCGCGAGGCGGGAGTCTCGTTTCATTGCGATGCAGCACAGTGGTTTGGAAAAATCGGGGGAGCAGAGAAATTTGGAGAGGCTTGCGATTTTTTGACGGGCAGTGCCCACAAGTTCGGCGGGCCGAAGGGCGTGGGTTTTCTCGTGGTGCCCGAATCGGAAATTGGCGGAACTTTCGCTTCCCAAACCGGCGGTCCTCAGGAAAACGGGCTGCGAGCGGGAACAGAAGATTTGGCGGGGATTGCGGCGATGATGGCGGCGTTTCGCGAGCGATCGCCATGCCTTCCGGGAAATTCAGGCGGGCGGGACGCGTTCGAGTCGGCCCTGGCGCAAAAATTACCGGGAGTGAGATGGATTGCGCAGGCCGGCGAGCGGTTGTGGAACACCTCGATGTTCGTTTTACCGGGCGATGAAAAAAACCTGAAATGGCTCGTGCGCCTGAGCCGGTTGGGCTTCGCGGTCTCGACGGGTTCGGCCTGTAGTTCCGGCAAGAACAACCCGTCCCACGTTATGGAGGCGATGGGCCTCGATTTTGATGAAATGGGCCGCGTAATTCGGGTGAGCGGCGGTCTGGATTCCAGTCCGGAAGACTGGGTCGGACTGGCGGATGCATTATTGGAGGCCGGAGCGGAGTTGCTTCCCTGATTCAATACCCCAGGCCCCAGTCATCCTCCTGTTTTTCCGTGGCACGGGCGTCGCCGGCACTGGAATCAGGCACAGGCCCCATGGTCATGCATTGGCCGATTTCGAGGATCCGGTATCGCTGGTTGAGCCGTTCGCAGCACCCAATGAACTCTTCGTCCGGGTCGGCGGTGTTGAATTCGAACATGTGATAGTGACAGGGAATTACGAGGGAAGCTGAAATGGCTTTGGCGAGAGCGGCGGCCTCGAATCCGTTTAAATTACCGGCGACTTTGCGGGCGGGATCATTTCCGTTGATCGGAAGCAGGGCGAGATTGATGGGCCAGCGACGGACTTCTTTGACCAGCGAATCGTGCCAGAGGGTGTCGCCGCTGTGAAAAATCGCGAATTGACCGCAGGTGACGACGTATCCGAGGAATTTGGAACGCCCTTCGCTGTCATACTCGATTTCGTTGTGGGCGGCTGTGATCGCATTGATTTGAAAGCCGCCGACCTCCACGTAGCTGCCGACATCGACTCCGACCAGTTCGGGTCCGGCCGGGCCGAGGCGGCGCTCGGCGAATTCGAGATTGGCCTCGGGAACCACGAGTTTCAGGTTCGGGTTGGCAGCTTTCAGGGGTAAAAGGGTCTCGGCGTCGAGGTGATCGGTGTGGTTGTGGGACGAGGTGACGACATCGACCCCACTGAGAAGGAGTGGATCGACGGCCTGTTCGGACATGCGAACGTGCGGCTGCTCGGTGCCATCGTATTTCCGCGTGAGGGAATCGGACAGGTAGGGGTCGAACAGGAGCCCCTCTCCGTTCCACTTGATCAAGAATCCGCTTTGCCCGAGCCACCAGACGTGGATCACGCCGGTAACGGCGTCGGCTTCGTGGAATTCGGCGACGAGTTCGTCGTCTTTCTGGAGGGCGGGAATCATCGGATCACGCGGAGATTCCCATTATGTAGAGCAAAACCGGGCCGGGGCAAGCGCGGTCGCGCACGAACGAACCGGGTTGGTTCGGCGAACAGACCCTGTTGGATCGGAGAAGGGCGGAGTTGTTCAGGCCGCAGATTCGCCGCCACCTCCGCCGAGGCGGGATTCAATGATCTCGATGAGCAGGCTGGGATTGATGGTCTTGGGAACCATGAAATCGTCCCCGACTGTTTTGCCACCATCGCCGCCTGGAGGCAGATCTGCTTCGGACACAATGGCCGACACAACGAGAATCGGGACGTCCTTGAGCATCGCGTCCTCCTTGAGGAGGCGTTCGACATCGCCGCCGTCGAGACCGGGCATGACAATGTCGAGCAGGATCAGGTCGGGCTTGAATTCGCGGGCTGTGTCGATGGCTTTGGTACTGTCGTTTTCGATGCTGACATCAAAAAAGCCGGTTTGTTCGAGGTTGAGCCTGGTCAGCTTTCCGAACTGAAGGTCATCATCAATCACGAGAATTTTGCGTTTGTTCATTATGTCGTTTCCGGGAGTATGCGGCTTTTTTTACTTTTTTAAAAGAGCATTATGGGCTTTGAGGTAGATTCGGACGCGAAGGCCGGAATCGTCCTGGGGCCCGTTTTCCAGTTCGATTCGACCGCGGTGGAGGTCGATGATGCGTTTGACGACGGATAGTCCAAGTCCGGTTCCTTCGCCGGTTGGTTTGGTGGTATAAAAGGGTTCAAAGACGCGGTCGAGTTTGTCGGGCGGAATTCCGGGGCCGTGGTCGCGAACTTCTATGACGATGACTTCGTCGTTGTTCCGAATGTGCTTGGAGTCGCGAATTCCTTCGTCCCTGTCGACGTGATCGACGGTTCCCCAGTGGGTTGAGATCTCGATCTTCGGATTCTCCTGTCCTTTCATGGCGTGAATGCCGTTTGTGATCAGGTTGATGATGACCTGCTCCATCTTTGTGTGATCCATCAGGACTTTGGGAAGGTCCGGCCGGAGGTCGCGATAAAGGGAGACGCTGTCGTTGGTCAGGTCAAAGTGGACGAATTTGATGGCGCGCTCCACGAGGGCGTTGGGATCGCCGACGATGAGGTTGATGGAATCGTCGCGGGAGTAGTCGACCATCCCCTGGAT
>JABDJT010000529.1 GCA_013003335.1 Verrucomicrobiales bacterium
GATCAAAGGTTCTTTGTCCTTAGTCGCTTTCGCCTGGGCTTCTTCGAGTTCATCCATTTTGAACACGGAGCCCGGCACCTTCAATTCGGCTGCAGCAAATTGGCAAAGGCCGATCGAAAATGCTGCAAGGGTGAGCAATTGTTTCATAACGCGGGAGGGTAACCCTGAATGTAAGGGTCTGTCGAGTAGGGAAAGACGTGATGTTTGTAAAAAGAACGTCAGGCTACAAGATCACAAAATCGACCCCGGCTCGTAATCCCCGGCCCCATCCACAGCTCCGGAAATTTCACCAGCCCGCGCCAAAAACGCAGCTACCTGTGGACCGGCGGCGCCCGCATTCGATTTTCCTTCCGCCAGAGCGGCTTCCAGGTCGTCCTTCGACATCCCGAGCCGGTCATCTCCTGCGAGCCGATCGATCAAATCATTCCGCTCCGATTCACCGGTGCGATAGGCCTTCGCCGCAGCCACGGCGTGTTCCTTGATAACCTCGTGCGCCGTTTCACGGCCAATGCCACGCTTCACGGCGGCCATCATGATCGTCGTGCTCAGCAAAAACGGCAGATAATGGCGGTTCTCGAGCTCGATCACAGCGGGATAGGCATCCATCTGGTTTAAAATTGTGATCATCGTCTCAAGCAGACCATCGGCGGCGAAAAAGGCATCGGGCAGCATGACGCGTCGGACGACAGAACAGCTCACGTCGCCCTCGTTCCACTGATCCCCCGCCAGGCTGGACGCCATCGTGAGGTGCCCGCCCAGGATTGTTTTGAAACCGTTGATCCGCTCGCAGCTGCGGGAATTCATCTTGTGCGGCATCGCCGAAGAACCCACCTGCCCTTTCGCGAAACCTTCGCTGGCCAGTTCGTGACCGGCCATCAATCGCAGCGTTTTCGCAAAACTCGACGGGCCGGAAGCGACCTGGTTCAAAATCGCCACCACCTGCAAATCGAGGCTGCGAGGGTATACCTGGCCGACGTTCGTGAATTTTTTCCCAATGCCCAAATGCGATGCTACGCGGTCTTCCAATTTCAAAACGGTGTCGGCATCTCCTTCAAACAGAGAAAGCTGATCGAGCTGCGTCCCCACCGCTCCTTTCAAACCGCGGACCGGATAGCCCGCAATCAGGTTTTCCAAAGCATCGAACGCCACCGCCATCTCCTCGCCAAACGTCGCGAGACGCTTTCCATAGGTCGTGATCTGCGCGGCGACATTGTGGGTCCGCGCCGTGATCACGAGGTCGCGGAATTCTTCCGCCCGATGAGCCAGTTTCGCGATGGCGGCGGCCGTTTTGAAGCGGATTTCGCCCAAAGACCGGAACACCTGCAGCTGCTCCACATTTTCCGTCAAATCGCGGCTCGTCATGCCCTTGTGGATGTGCTCATGGCCTGCCAGATCGCAAAATTCCTCGATCCGGGCCTTCACATCGTGCTTGGTGACGCGTTCCCGCGCATCGATTGAAGCCACGTCAATCTGGTCGACAACCGATTCGTAAGCCACGATGGCCTCTTCCGGAATGTCGAGCCCGAGGTCCCGCTGCCCCTTCATCACCGCGATCCAGAGCTCCCGTTCGAGTCGGACTTTTCCCTCCGGCGACCAGATGTCGCGAATCGGAGCGGTGGCGTATCGTTCGGCAAGGACGTTGGGAATCGGCATGATGAATCAATATCCAACATCCAATATGCAATATCTCCACCTCAAAATCACTTGCACCCCGGTCAATTCTGCCTACATTCCCCGCCCTTCGAAAAACCAACGAATTTTCAGCCATGTCGCAGCATTCCAGTCTCAAAGGAACCAAGAACGTCGGTGCCAAACGCTCCGTCCTGAAAAGGTTTGAGCGCGTCAAGCTGATGAAGCGGCGTGGCCAGTGGAAAGAAGGCCAGAGCCCGATCGGCCTGCCGAAAACCAAGCCGGACGCCTGAGGGCCGGTGTTTGACCCATGCGGTTAAACAAATATCTCGCCTCCTGCGGTGTTGATTCCCGCCGGAAATGTGAGGCGTTGATCAAGGAAGGCCGCGTTGAAATCAACGGTCGGGTCGTTACCGAACTCGCCACGCAGGTCGAGCCGGACGATCATGTAAAGTTCGATGGCAGGCTGCTGCAGCAGAAAAAAGAGCTGTCGCTGATTTTAAACAAGCCGAAGAGCTATCTCTGCACACGCGACGACCCGGAGGGCCGGAAAACGGTCTATGATCTGCTGCCGAATAAATTTCACTCCCTTCACAACGTGGGGCGCCTCGACTACGACAGCTGCGGGCTGCTGATCATGACCAATTCGGGCGATCTGACCGAGCTTTTGACCCATCCGCGTTATCACGTCGAAAAAGAATACGAAGTGGTCCTCGACCGCGCCTTTGATCGCGATGAAACGAAAAAATTGCTCAAAGGAATCCACATTTCCGAAGGCCTGGCGAAAGCCGAGCGTGTGGAATTTGAATCCCGCAAGCGCTGTAACGTCGTGCTGACCCAGGGTTACAACCGCCAGATTCGCCGGATGTTTTCGCGCCTCGGATACAAGGTGAAATTTCTTGAGCGAATCCGCATCGGCGGGCTGACCGTGCCGGGTTTGAACCAGGGCGATTTCCGACCGCTGAACGGAAAAGAAATCCGGCTGGCGACGGAAGGGAAAATCTGACGGCCGGCTACGAACCAACAGGGTACGTTCGCCGAACCAACCCTGTTGATTCGAAAACAGCCGCGAGGCCGAAAGCCCCCCAGCAAATCCAGGACAGCCACCGGATGTGCCAGAATTCGGCATGAGCGAACGGAATGGCCTCCGCCGTGTGGAAATCGAGGTAGTGAATCGGCAGGAGCCCGCCGAGCAGCAGCCAACTGACACGCGGAAACACGCACAGGAACGGCAGGACCCAGGCGAAATACCACGGAAAAGCCGTCGGACTGAGGATGAACAACGCCCCCGTCACGGCAAAGGCTTTCCAGGCCAACGGTTTTCGAATCAGGGAAAAAATCGCGACCACCAGGACGAGCAGCACGGCCACGATCTTTTTGGCGAGAACAAAATCGCCGGTCAGGTTCCGGATCATCGCGAAAACCCCCGGATTGTATTCCCAGTGCCGGTTGTAGGCCTCCAGCCCCGCGAAAACCCGGGCAATTCCTGCCTCGTTCCAGATCCAAAACGGCAGGAATCCCACGACAACAGCTCCGGCAAAAATCGCAATCGGACCGACAGACTTCAGCCACTTTTTCGGAGAGTCGAACAGCAAAACAGGAACCAGCAGGACCGAAAAATATTTCGCGAGCGTTCCCGCCGCCAGAGCCAAAGCCGTTTTCGCCTTCCCGGCCCCGCGAACTGCAAGGAAAACCGCCAGCATGCTGAAAAAAATCGGGACGCAGTCGTAATGCGCCGAGTTGGAAAATTCCTTCAGAACCAGCGGATTCCACGCGTAAAAAATCACGCCGAGCCGGGATATTCCGAGCATGTGAAGGAGGCCGACCGTAACAGCAATCACGCCCAGATCGAACAACGCCAGCACGATTTTCAACCCGATCAGCGAATCGCCAAACAGCGTGCTGCTGAACCAGAACACGGCTTGCGCCATCGGCGGATAAATCGTCGTCACCGGCTTGTGGCTGACCCGATCGAACAGCTCAGAATTGTCATCGCGCAGCGCTGCGAGTTGTTCCAGCAACGGAATTTCCTCATCGCTGAATTTCCGGCCTTTTCGGATCAGGAAACCGTCGCGTTTCGGAAGGGTAATCTCCTCTTCCCACAGGAGCAGGGCATCCGGTTCGTAGAGAAACGGATTGATGCCGGCTTTGGCGACTTTCCCGTCCCATTGATACCGGTAAAAATCGCTCTCGTGGATCGGCGTTGAGGGAATCAGGATCGCCCGGAACAGCACGGCAAACCCGACGAGTAGAACCAGGTTTTTCCGGGAATCCGGCACAGGACTGTTTCGTTTTACGCAAAACCAGCCCGCCACGGCCATCGCCGTGAACGCGCAGAAATGAGCTGCCAGGAACCGCCCGGTCGGCCGGTCGTCGTTTTCGATTTCCCATGCAAATTCCGGCGAAATCACCAGCAAAGCGATCCAGATCGCCGTGGTGCAAAGGCCGGAAATGAGAAGGGCAGGATGCATGATTTGAACGCCAGCCTGAACCAACAGAGTCTGTTCGGCAAACCAACCCTGTTGCTTCG
>JABDJT010000537.1 GCA_013003335.1 Verrucomicrobiales bacterium
CTCCAGGGCAATCGCGTGGGCCGCTCCCGTATCCCACTCCATGGTCGGGCCCAGTCTGGGGTACACATCTGCTGCACCCTCGGCGACGAGGCAAAGTTTCAGGGAGCTGCCGGAAGAAAGAAAATCGACTGTTTTCCCCTGCGATTTCAATTCGTCCACGAACGCCTGAACCGCGTCAGTGAGATGGGACCGGCTCGCCACTACCAGCAGCTCTTCTTTTTCCGAATAATGCGGCCCGCCGCTCAGTTTCTCCGCGTCCCCTCCCTCGACAGACCGCCAGGCTCCATCTCCGCGAAACGCCCAATATAAGCGATCTCCGACCGGTTGAAACACCACACCGGCCGCCGGAGTATCCCGGTTTACCAGCGCAATGTTGACGGTAAACTCTCCATTCCGCTTGATAAATTCCTTCGTGCCGTCCAGCGGATCCACCAGCCAGAACCACTCCCAATCTTTCCGCTGCTCGTATTCGGTTGCCTTGGTTTCCTCAGAAATGATCGGGATCTCCGGGTATTTCGCGGCAAGCCGGTCAACAATCACCGCGTTGGCCTTTTGATCGGCTTCAGTCAGCGGTGAGTTGTCTTCTTTAACGTCCACGGAAAATTCCGTGCCGTATACTTCGAGAATTTTATCACCGGCAAGCCGGGCGGTTTCTTTCAAAAACTGAAGATCTATTTGGTCGAGCATTATGACTGGGGTTCGGGTTCCTCCTCAAACGGCAAAAACGAACGAACAGGGTCTGATTGGCGAACGAACCCTGTCTGATCGTTCTTTGAAAATCACTGTAGTCCCTCCAACTGCTCTTTGGTCCACTTGGCTTCCTCGGCTGCCTGCACATCATTCGGGAACTGCGACACGTAATTTTCCCACTCCACCCTGGCGACCTCGTAGTGCTGCTTCGCTCCGGTTTTGTCCCCGGCCTTCAGACAGGCAAATCCGGCCATTCCACGGGCGTGGGCGAGAGTTCGACGATATTCCGGATCAATCCCCTCGCCTTGCACCAATTCATTCAAAATCCCAATGGCCTGGTTGAGCGGTTCGCGGCTCTGGTCGAATTGCTCGGAGTCCCCCTGCAGTTCAGCCAGAGCGGACAGCCGCTTCGCGTATACAAATTTCACGTCGTCCGGAACAGCATCCGGATTCCGTTCCATGATCGGTTTCAGCAAGTTCACGGCCTGCTGTTCCAGTTTCATCGCCACCGCGGCCTGACCTCCGTCGCGCTGTTCCTTGGAAAGCGCTCCGAAGACCTCAGCAAGTGTTCGCTGATACGAACTGCGGTACGGGTTGTTGGGAACCACCTCGGCCAAAACGTCGGCCGCTGCCTGTAGTTTGGCCTGATCTTTGGTCAGCAAGCCAATCCGCCCGAGGCTTCGTCCTAACCCGAGTTGATATTCGTCGTTCGCACCATTTAACTGAATGGCGCGGGCAAACACGTCCGCCGCGCGCTGGTGAAATTCGATGGCCTGGCCGGACTGATCCTGCTCGCCGAGCAGATCACCCGAGATGGAAAACGCCTTCGCGACTCCACCAATCACCCGGTCATTGACGGGTTGGGATGTCTCCAGTCTCAGGAAAGTATCTCCACTCGCCTTCGCTGCGCTGAGAGCATTCTGGAGATCGCCATTCCGCCGATATTCCTCGGCCATCTGGAGGTAATTTTCCGCGATGGCGATCGTGGCCTCGAGTCCATGATTCTCAGTATCGATTTCGGAAAGGGTTTGAAAAAGGCGGATCGACTGGTCAAAAAGGTTGAGTGCCACCGAGGGGGCACCATTTCGGCTTGCGAGCCCCGCCTGTGCCCGCTTTACCAGGGCCATCCCGCGAGTCACGTGGAGGTTCCCCTGGTTCACCTCGATCAAATCGGAGTATCGTTGATCCGCATCAGAAAATGCGGCAGTTGCCTCATCGAAATCGCCCAGCTCGCGATGAATTTCTCCGAGATAGCGGTAGGCATCCGCCATCGACAGCGTGAAATCGGGCGCGTCCGCGTAGACTTCAATCAGCCGGTCGTAATACTTTTTCCCTTCCAGTAAAGCCCTGCTTCTCTGCTGCTCAAAACCGGGCACGTCGCTGTGGCGGTTCTCCAGGATCAGTTCAAAAAACCGGTCTCCGTTCGCCTGCGTCTGACGCAAAATCTGCCGGGCCAGTTTTGCTTCGCCAATGAGTTGCTGCTGGGCGCTTTCCGCCTGATCCAGCTGCTGAATTACATTTTCAGCCCGGCCTTCAACTTCGGCCATGGCCTGCTGGAGGGACGCTTCCCGCTGCTCCGCGTTTTGCTTGGTATTGAGAAGGGCCTGGGCCTGCTTGTTCTGATCAATTTTGTACAGACCGAACATGGCTCCGGCAGCAAGCAGAGCCGCTCCGAAAAATCCGGCGGCGATTCCGGCAACAGTTTTCCAGCGCTTCGCTTTCCGATGAGTTTTCTCGTGGGTCTGCTGCGCGGCCAGCGAGATGCGGTTCATCTGCAACTGGTGATCGCTTTGGATCAGGGCTTCCCGCACCTCCCGCATATCCTCAAATCGATCTTTTGGATCGATCGTCAGGCACTTTTCGATCACGAAACGCCGGCTCGCTTCCTTGTCGGACTGCGGTTGATCCGGCCATTCAAAGTCCGGTTCCCGCTTCAGGGCATTGATGAAATGCTCCGCACCTTCCATCAGGTCGCCGTACCCGACGGCTGGCAATCTACCCAGGGCGTCCGGGTTTTTCCGGAATTCAGCGAACTTTGCTTCCATCCGGGGCAACTTTCCTGTGAGCAGGCGAAACGCGACTACTCCGAAAGAATAGACATCCCATTTCGTGCCTTTCCCGGATGTGAGATCACCGGTCTCGAGCTGCTCCGGGCTGGCGTAAAATCCGAGATCGCCAATTTCCAGGAACTGCAGTCCGGCAATATATCCTTGACCGGCATCGAGAATTTTCAGCTGATAATCCGCCCCGGAATCGCCCGCGAGACTCTCCACGAACAAGTTGGAAGGCTTCAATCCGGTGTGAAACAGCCCGTTTCGATGGAGGCAGGCCATTGCATCGGCCATTTGATCGATCAACACCAGGGAATGTTCCGCGGGAAGCGATCCGCAAAAATTTTCGAGAGACTGGCTGTTCCAGCCCTTCCGGGTTTTCCGGCCAAACAACGGCATCGCGTAGGCCAGCGGCCGTCCCGAAAGCTCGGCGTGAAAAATTTGCGGCAATGCCGGGTGCTTGACGTCCCCCTCTGAAAGTGCGCGCAGACAGCTCCCCGCAAGCGAACGATTGGTGGCCTGGGATTTCAGCACCTTGACGGCCCGTTGTTCACGACCGCCCTCGAACGAGCAGCGAAAGACCCATCCACACGGGCCTTCGCCGATCAATTCTTCGTATTCATAATCTGGAAGTTGCGGCAACTTCATGCGGCACTGAAAAAACGGGCGAGAACAAAAAGGATTAACAAGTTTTTAAGAAAAAAATGGCGATTATTCCTCGGCCAACAACGCCTTCGCGATGCTGGACCACTCTTCATCGATCTGATTCACCGAAATCGCCGGTTTTCCCGCCTTGGAATACCAGTAACTCGCGTTCCCCAAATCCCCTTCCATGGTGTGTAAAAGTCCGTGAATCCACGACCCCGTCGGGGTGTAAATCTCCTGCGCAATATCATGCGATTCGTGCCACTTTCCCTTCCTGGCGAGCCACAACGATCGCAGTTCCTCCGAAAGGTCTTCCGGAGGCTCGGCATCCACTGCAACTGACTCTGTCAATTCGTCCAACGTCATGGAACCGCGATTTTACGCGACTGGCACCCCTGCCGCAAGATTGATTCAGAAATTTTAAATTATTCTCAAAATTGAACGACTAATCGGGATTGAATCAACAGGGTTGACTCATCGAACCAACCCTGTTGATTCGTCTTAGCATGCAAACCGAACCCATCACCCGCGAAAACCTCGCCCAAACGGTCATCGCCGTTCCCCCTCTCGCCCGCGATGCCAATCTCAATTTCTGCCCGGAGGAGAACGAAAAAATCATCCGGCACATCGAACAGGGAGGCGTTTCGACTCTGCTTTACGGCGGAAATGCCAATTTTTACCACATCGCCCTGAGCGAGTACGAATCGATCCTCGGTCACTTGGCCGATTTGGCCGGTGAAAACTCGCTGGTAATCCCGGCAGTCGGACCAGCTTACGGAACGATGATGGATCAGGCCACGATTTTCGCGCAATTCGATTTTCCAACCGTGATGGCCCTGCCACAGGCTGGATTGACGACGCCGGAAGGCGTTGAGACGGGCCTCCGGCATCTCGCCGAGAAAGTGAACCGTCCCATCGTGGTTTACATCAAGCAGGACGGCTTCATCGAAGTGGAAAATGTGAAGCGTCTCGTCGACGACGGCCTCGTTTCATGGATCAAATACGCCACCGTCCGTGACGATCCGTCCGAAGACCCGTATCTCCGTGACCTTGTCGAAAACGTGAATCCCGATCTCATTATTTCCGGCATCGGCGAACAACCCGCCATCGTCCATCTCCGCGATTTTGGACTCGTCGGATTCACCGCCGGCTGCGTTTGCGTCCGCCCGGATTTGAGCCGGGAAATGCTACGTGCCATCCAGGCCGGCGATTTTGAGCGGGCTGAGGAGATCCGAACCGTATTTCTGCCGCTGGAAAATATGCGAAATGGTATCAATCCCGTTCGGGTTCTGCATGACGCCATCGACCTGGCCGAAATCGCTATAACGGGGCCGGCTCTGCCACTTTTGTCGAATCTGAACCATAAACAGCAGGCCGAGGTGAAGGCAGCGGCCGTTGCCTTGTTGAATCATGAGTAACCTGCAGGGCCTCCATTTGATCGCCGGCATTGCTGCCGCGGAATCATCCGATACTTTTTCGGCGAAGAATCCAAAAACGGGAGAGACACTCGAGCCGGTCTTCCACGAATCGACCCTCGGCGAAATTGACCGCGCCATGAACGCGGCGGCCGACGCGTTCGATGAATTCCGTCACACCACCCCGGAACAGCGGGCCGAATTTCTCGAAGCAATCGCGGATGAAACACTCGCGCTCGGCGACGAATTTCTCGAACGAACGGAAGCAGAAACCGGCCACCCGCGCCCCCGCTGCGAAGCAGAACGCGGCCGCTCGATGCACCAGGCCCGGTTGTTCGCGGAACTGTGCCGCGAGGGATCGTGGGTCGATGCCCGAATCGATACGGCGAAACCGGATCAGCAACCGATGCCCGCGCCGGATGTGCGGAGCGTCATGCTGCCTGTCGGACCGGTGGTCGTTTTCGGAGCCAGCAATTTTCCCATTGCCATTTCCGTGCTGGGTTCGGATACGGTTTCCGCCTTCGCCGCCGGCTGCCCGGTTGTCGTGAAGGCACATCCCGCTCATCCCGGCACCTGCGAACTTGCCGCCCGGGCGATTTTTTCCGCGATCGAAAAATGCGGTCTGCCGAAGGGGATTTTTTCGCTGGTCCAGGGAAAATCGAACGAAGTCGGAGCCGCTCTCGTTTCGCATCCGCAGACGGCCGCGGCCGCCTTCACCGGGTCACTCGGGGGAGGACGCGCCCTTTTCGACATCGCAAATGCCCGGCCCAAACCAATTCCGTTTTACGCTGAAATGGGCAGTGTGAATCCGATTTTTGTGTTGCCCGGAGCGCTGGAAGAACGCGCCGGAGAAATTGGAAATGGTTTCGTCACTTCGCTGACGACCGGTGTCGGCCAGTTCTGCACCAATCCCGGTCTTGTCTTCGGATTGCAGTCGGAAAAACTCGATTCATTCAAAAAATCAGCGGCCGCCGCAACATCTGAATGGCAACCGGCCACGATGCTGCACGCCGGAATCCACCACGCATTCGAAACCGGCGTAGGCAATCTGAAAAAAATGCCGGAATTGAATCTCGTCGCCGAATCCGCCGATGCCCCGGACCCTGCAAAAGCAGAGGCGGCCTGTTATTTGTTTGAAGCGGATGCCGCCGGATTTCGCGCCCACCCGGAGCTTCTCGACGAAGTATTCGGTCCGGTTTCCACCGTCGTCGGCTGCGAATCACCCACCGATTTTGAAGCATTCGCCCGCCAGCTCGACGGCTCGTTGACTGCTTCGATCCACGGAACGGAAGCGGATTTAAAAGAGCACGCCGGGCTGATCTCGATTCTCGAAGAAAAAATCGGCCGCCTCATTTTCAACGGCTATCCGGTTGGCCTGGAGGTGAATCATTCCATTCACCACGGCGGCCCGTATCCCGCGACCTGCCACAGCCATTTCACGAGTATTGGAACCCGCTGCATCAACCGTTTCGTGCGGCCGGTCTGTTATCAAAATTGGCCGGACTCTGCGTTGCCCGATCCCTTGAAAAACGACAACCCGCTGGGAATCTGGCGAATCATCGACGGCGAGCGGACGCAGGCGGGTTCCGAATGAACAGGGTTCATCTGGCGAACTGACCCAGTTGGTTCGTTTTCGCCTGTCCCTCAAGGTAAATTCCACGGGCCTTTCAGCTTCGCGTATTCCGCTTTCGGTAAAAGGACGTAGTGCGGCTTTTTGTCGGCCTGAAGAAACTGAATTACTTTCACGAGGTCGCTTTCCAGCATGGAGGTGCAGCCTGCGGTATAACGATTCGGCCCGCGACGGATATGCATGAAAATCGCGCTCCCCGCACCGGGTTTCGGCGGGTCGGCGTTATGGCGGATCTCGATCAGCCATTTGTATGCGAAGTCCCCGTGGCGCATCTTCTGAGACTCGAACCAGGAGGGCACGCCCTTTTTCGGGTCGATCACGATGTGCTGGTTGTAGTTCGGATGATTGACATCATCCGGCCAGGCATCCCATTTGCTGACCTGCCGGTAAGGAAAATCGGCTCCACGCGGCAATTTTCGTGCGTATCCGTAGATCTTGGTAATCGCGAAAAATCCAGCAGGAGCTTTCCCATCGCCTTCGCGTTTGTGGGTACGGCCATCTGACGGGACCGGGAGATTCCCGCGCCCCCAGGCAAGGCCGTTTCTGCCATAAAGAACGGAGATTTCGCGATCGAAGGCCGGGACCCAGCGGGATCCATCCCAGTTGTACCCCTGAAGTTTTCCGGATTTGCTTCCCCAACTATCCGCGACGCTGACAAGCAGTTGTTTCGCGGGATGAGGAGAAGGCGGAGCCTGGGCGAAAGCGGCGGATGCAGCAGCGGCGAAAAATGCAAGAATCAGGCCGGAGCGAATCGGGGACATCGGCAAAAATCGTTACAGTTGGGGCAAACCGGGCGGACGTTCGGATGCATTGCGGAATTCCCGGTTTTCGTACGTTTCCCGGCTTTCCGCAAGTGTCATGCCTCCGATCACAGCCACTTCATTCGCGCCGTTCGTGACCATATCAGGGATGCTGGTGCCCTTATTCACGTAGACCTGCTGATCAAGGGCTTTTCCATCCACATCGATGATGGTGTAGACATAACTTTTCGGTCCGGCCATATGAAAAACATGTAACTGATTCTTGGCATCGACGACGTATTTCGGCGGGCGGACCATGAGGTAGTCTCCAATCGGATAGGTTTTGCGGACGAGTCCGTTGTCCGCATCGGCGAGGCGGAAGTAGAGAGTTTTCTGCCGGGCTCCAAAGTGCTGCGTGAGAATGGAATATTCCCGGTAGGCTCCGGCATTTTCCCGTCCGACAGGAACCCCGAACACCTGCGACCACATTTTCACGCCCTCGCTGATATTCACGGTTACGGGCCGGGGAGGCGAGAATACGCGATTGATCTGGGGAAAATTGACCAGTGCTGTGATTCGATAGACTCCGCTTGATCCGAGCGGGTAATTGCGATTGACGGTCACATTGGCTTTGTAGGTTTTACCGGCCCCGATCACGATCGGCTTTCGTTTCTCGATTCCCTGGGTTGGCGGGACGGTGCGCCCGTTCCCGTCGGTGATTCGAAATTCGAGCCATTCTCCACCGTTTTTGCCTGCCATGATCAGGTCCTGCCCGGCATTGTTCTTGATCGTGAGTTGGCCGACAACCGGTTCGTGGGAAATGAATGCGGTGCGTTCGACTTTGAAATCGACATTGATTTGCGCCTGCATATGCCCCGCCACAACAGTGAGTATGCCGAGCGTCAGTTTATAAAATAAGCCTTTCATCCCTTTTCGTTTCCTTTCCTGTTTCGCCGGATTCTAACCCTTCAAGCTTCCGGTTCCGAGCCCTTTTCACCGTCGGCTGAATCGCCGCTCTTTTCCATCCCCTTTTCGCCGTCACCCTTCGCGGCAGGATCCGGTGGCGAATCGCTGTCGGAAACAGGGGCCGGAGCGGGTGCCGGATTCAGATTTTCCGCCCCTTCTGCACCAGGCGGCAATGCCAGGTGCGGTGGAACGGTTGTCTTTTCGGTTTCCGGATCAGATTCGTAGAGCACCCGGAAACCCGTCCACAGATTGGTGTCTTTCGGACCCTCCGTGGAACGGCGGGCGGACAATTCAAATCCTTCTTTCGTGTTGAAAGAAGCTCCCCGCTTTAACGGCACCTTGGTTTCCGGTTTGTCCGGATGGGTATCCCACGAGGCAGTCCATTCTGTGACATTTCCGGCCATGTTGGTGACGCCGTAGCGGCTTTTGTCTTCCGGATGAGAATCGACCGGTGCCCAGTAGCGGAATCCGTCCACTTCCCCCGGGGACTTTTTCGCTTCCCCTTCGACGACCTGTTCCTTGTCGATCCCGGAATTGAAAACTGCCATGTCAATTTCAGGCCCCCAGGGATACACAAGATTAAAGCGGCTTCGCGCTGCCTTCTCCCATTCCTGTTCGGTTGGGAGTCGCCCTCCAGCCCAGCGGGCGTAGGCATAGGCGTCCCACCAGTCCACTCCGATGACAGGACAATTCACGTCGATCCGCTCGCCGAGAAACTTTCCACCCTTCAGGGCCTTGGGATAGTACTCGTCCCAGCGCGAGGGCAAAAACGAAGTTTTGGAAGCGGGCTGATTCGGGTGTTTCACCTCTTCGACCCGGGCCGGATTTGCTGCCAGATCCGCGAGGAAATCCGCGTATTCAGCAATGTTCACTTCATGCTGGTCAATCCAGAAATCCGCAATGTCGATCTCCTCCGTGTCCTGGTAAGAGAAAGCACCTGCGGGAATTCTTGAAGCGGCTGAGAAGTCGCGTGCCACCGGCTTATTCCCGATCACCAGCAAAGCAATCAGGAGCCCAATTACGATGAGAGCCCCGATCAATCCACCGATGATGACAGCTGTCACATTGGAATTCTTTTCTTCCATTCGGGCCATTTCTGCTCCGGAAACCGCCGACTTGCTACTTTCGTCCTGGATGGCGGCGGTCAACGCCTCCGAGGTTTTGATCGAATCAATTCGGTCCTGCGTGAGCCGGTCATGAATCGTGAACAACCCGGCATCAGTTTTTCCCTGGCGGAGGAAGGGGCGAATTGCTTCGCCGAGCAAATTCATCTGCTTGATTTCCTCCTCCACCGTCAAAATCGCTCCGGAGGATTTGACCGGATTGGCAATGCGGACCCGGCTTTCGTCCACCAGGAAAATGGTTTGGGCGACAATCAAACGGTGCCGCATCTGGTTGGCTTTCAGGTAGGAAAGCGCGTCCGCCACCGACTCCAGAATATCCCACAGAGTATCGTCCTCCAGGACAACTCGGCGATTGGCCAGGTCCGTCAAACTGGGGGCATCAATCAGTTCGAGCGTGTAAAAATTCACACCGCGCTCCTGATCCGCCTCGAAAACGAGCGAGATCGCGGGATGGTTGATCAAGGCCCGGGCCCGGGCTTCCTCGACAAACGCCCCCACCCACACCGGATCCTTGCGATGCTTACGGTACAGGAGCTTGATGGCTACATCCCGCTTGATGGAAGTTTGTTCGGCCTCGTAGAGTGCAAAATCATTGTCGTTCTGAATCACGGCCTTGAGCCGATAATCTCCCAACTGGGTCTCGAGAGGTAGAGCTCCTTCGGGAAGCTCTTCCGCGGGAGCCGTAGGAGATGTCGCCGTGGAGTGCTGCACCGGCGCTGTCTGCTGTTGTTGTTCAGCCTGAACTTCAGCTGCTGCCTGATCGGCTGACTCAGCCGAAATGGCCCCGGTGTCCTCGGCAACCGGGACAGGTTCTTTCTTTCCCGTCACATCAGATAGCCAGTTCCGCATCACAGCCTGATCGACAGGCTTGTAGAACAGCATCTCCGTCTTGGAAACTTTCCCATAGTAGGGACTCATGTCATTCCGGCTGCAAAAGGCCCCCGGAAGGTTGTTTCCGAACTTCTTTTGAAGTCGGTCACGGAAATCGAATGCGACTTCTCCATCTCCATCCGGAATCGCAAGCACAAAGGCATTTAACTGATCCAGCGTTTCGATCGCGTTCCACGCCTCATCCGGGCTCGCGGCCAAATGCACGGAATCTACCGAATCGCCCACAGCTGATTTCAGCGCCTCCCGGTCGGTCGGCGATGAATCAACAATTAACAGAGTCGTTTTCGATCCATCCATGATCACGTTTCAAATCAAATAAGGTCCCTTCTCACTCCACCGTGCCGGCCGGAAAAAGCGACCCGTCCGGACCACGGGGTGCTTCCAGTTCAACCTCCTCCATCTCAAGCAATTCTTTCGGCTCGGCAACGGTATGCTGCAATTGATCCCGGTAGTAAAGCTCAATTACATACCCATGGTATTCTCTCGTTCCGAGTTCCCGTTTCTCCTCGACCGTAAAAACCGGCTGATGATACGTCACTTCCACCACTTCATTCGACCCGCCCTGCCAATTGTAAGGTTCGCTCGGATACCGTTCCGATGTATCTGCGGTTGAAGGCTCCACGTCTTTCCCGTTGGCCAAATCGTAAAAATAAACCAACATCGACATCTCTTCGCCCGAAGGCCGAACCTCCGGATTCCCGCTTACTTTCACGGTAACGACCACATTTTCACCGGACTCCTCCGTGATGGGGAGTTTTCGAACCGACACATCTTCGATTTTCAAAACCGCTGCCGTCGTCCCCTCCGCCGCCGAATCGCCTTTCAGAGCCGTCTGCGCCAGGTCGTAGTAAGCTCCCGCTCCGACCGGACCCAATTGGAAAATTCGTTCCCAATAGCCCATCGCTTTTTCCTCCATCCCCATCAGGCTGAAAGTCCCGGCCAATTCGGCCAACACCCGCGGGTGATCCGGCAATTCCTTCTCCGCATCGCGAAGCGCCTTCAAGGCACCTCCCATATTCCCGGTGCCGCGCAGTTCCTCGCCAGTTGCCACCAGCTTTTCCATCAGCGGATCTTCAATTTGATGAGCTGGATGCCGCTCGAGCGCCGCCGTAGCCAAAGCTGCCCCCAGCGGACGGGACCCGGTTCCATTTCCGTTTGCTGCAGGCGCAGGAATCGGGATCCCGTTCGGGATTCCCGGAATATTGGAAAAAGGGTCGATTGGGACGCCAGTCGTGGCCGGTATCGCAGGGTTCCGATTCGAATTCGGATTATTCGGGAGGTTTGGGTCGATCGCGGGATTCACCGTTCCTTTCCCGTTTGATTCTGCTCCGGGCGGAACTTCGATTCCCTTTCCCTTTTCTCCACCGTTTTCAGCCAGCGAAACGGGTGTAGCCGGTCGTGGTCCCTGCCGAATGACTGCCCAGCTCACGGCAACGACCTGGATGGCCGCCATCGATCCCAAAACCCACATCGCGGAGATGAAGGTTCGGCCAAATTCAAGCCGTGATGAAAGCATGTCCTGAGCCATTCTTTTCGGGAAATACAGAGTTGCGAAAAAGCGATTACGGTACGGACGGGACCCAAGCCTGTCAAACTGGACTCCTACTCATACATAGCGTCAAAAACGCAGCAATCCGCCCCGTTTTTGTAAAAAAAATGCGAGGAAATTCACGATTCAACAGGGTTGAATGGACGAGCCAACCCTGTTGATTCGATTTTCCATTCCGACTGGAAGACAGCGTTTCAGATGCTACCGTCCCGACATGTGCCGTCCTGTTTTTGCTGCCGCGATCAGTCTCATTTCCGCAACCGCTCTGATTGCACAGGAAAATAAACAAACCCCGGTCACTTTTAAAACGGAAGTTTCCAAAGAACTGACACTTCACTATCTCCTGTCTGTTCCCGAGGGCTTCGATGCATCTGACAAATCGAAAAAATGGCCGCTGGTTGTGTTTCTTCATGGTGCCGGGGAACGGGGCGATGATCTGGAAAAAGTGAAAATTCACGGTCCGCCCAAGCTCGTTGCTGCCGGCAAAAAATTTCCCTTCGTCCTGATCTCTCCCCAGTGCCCGAAAGATTCGTGGTGGACGAAAGAACCCGTCCTCGAATTGATCGAAGATGCCGAGAAACACTACAACATTGACCCGAACCGGATTTATCTGACCGGACTGAGCATGGGCGGATACGGCACCTGGCACTTCGCAACGGAAGCTCCAGCCCGTTTCGCAGCCATCGTCCCCATTTGTGGCGGCGGAACACCCTATTTTGTTCGCCGGATCACTCACGTGCCGGTGTGGGCGTTTCATGGGGCAAAAGACACCGTCATTCCACTCCAGGAATCGGAACGCCTCATTGAGGTGTTGAAAAAACGGGGGAATAAACAGGTCAAACTGACCGTCTACCCGAATGCCGGACACGACTCGTGGACCGAAGCATACAACACCGAAGCGCTGTTTAGGTGGCTGCTCTCACACTCGCGGCAGGAGAAGAAGAAAAACGGATAGATGGCGACGCACCTGATTCATTTGAGCGATACCCATTTCGGGCCGGAACGCGAGTTCACGGTTCGTGGTGCGCCGGTGCTGGATCGTGCCAGGCGAGTCGTCGAGGAAATCAATGCCCTGCCCTTCCAACCCGCCGCCGTGATTCACACGGGCGATATCGCAAACGATCCGTTCGACGAAGCATACCGCATCGCTGAAGAGGTGTTTTCCGATCTGAACGCCCCGATTTACTACACGACCGGCAACCACGACGACGTGCCGATGATGCGCGAGCATCTCACCTTTCACAACGGCATGAACCCGCTCGTCCCTGAAAGCGAAAACCGGCACGCCTACACCATCGAAATCGACGGCATCGCCCTGTTTATCCTCGATGGAAAAGTCCCGCCGGAAGAGGGCCCGCACGGCAATCTTTCCGAAACGCAAATCAGCGCACTGACGGATTTTGTCGAAAATGAATCGGGCCCCTTTGCTGTATTCAACCATTTCCCGGCCCTGCCAATCGGCTCGAAGTGGATCGATAATAATCTGCCTCTCAAAAACGGTCGGGAATTCCACGAAATTCTCAAGTCAGCCGGAGCGGACCGGTTTTACGGCTCCTTTTTTGGCCACCTCCACCGCGGTCTCCAGATTTATCACGACAATATCCTCTACTCCGCCGTCTCCAGCCCGGCCTGCCAATTCACCGCTGGTCCCAATGACGAATATTGCGATTTTCTGCCGGATGTCCCGATCTGTTTCAATCACATCACGTTTGCGAACGGCATCACTCAGGTGAAGGAATACACCTTCCCTTCCTGATGTCTGACCCGCAGAAAAAACGTCCCCGCAAATTCAATCCCGAGCCCTTCGGTTACCACGAGGAAATCGATCTCACCATCGACTCGCTGACCAATCTCGGGCAGGGCGTCGGCCGGGTGAAAATCAGAGAATCGGAGGCCGATTGGGTCGTGTTCGTGCCCTTCACCGTCCCCGGCGAAAAAATTCGCGCTCGAATCTTCCGAAATTCCGCCAACTTCTCCGAAGCCGATCTCGTCGAAATCATCGAGCCGTCACCCGAACGCGTCGAACCTCAATGCCCTTTATTCGGAGATTGCGGCGGCTGCCAATACCAGCATCTCGACTACGCCACCCAGCTTCGCTGGAAACAGAAGCACGTTGCCGAAGTACTCCGAAAACTCGCTAACGTCGAAACCGAAATCGATCCAGTGATTCCGTCTCCGGTCGAATACGGTTACCGCTCCAAAATCACCCCGCATTTTCAGCGCCCGCGCGACGGCGTGATCGACGCAATTGGTTTCCTCCGGTTCGGCCGCCGGCAAATGCTGATCGACGTCCCGCAATGCCCCATCGCTTCCGGTCCTATCAACGAAAAAATCGGTCCGCTCCGGGCCGAAACGCACCGGAATGCTCTCAGCTACAAAAAAGGCGCCACACTCCTCCTCCGCGACTCGGCCGAGGCACCCGGCCTCGTTTGCACCGACTCCACCGACGTCTGCGAAGAAGTCGTGGGCGATCTTCGGTTTCAATTCCACGCCGGCGAATTTTTCCAGAACAACCCGCATATCCTGCCCGCCTTTACCGGCCATGTCGCCGAAGAGGCCAGCGCCGGAGGCGCGAAAAACCTGGTCGATGCTTACTGCGGTTCCGGCCTGTTTTGCCTCACCGCTGCGAACCGGTTCGAGCGCGCCGCCGGCATCGAAATCAGCGAACCGGCCATCGACTGGGCGCAGCGAAACGCGAAGCTGAACGACATCGAAAACGTCCGCTTTATCCAGGGCGACGCAGCCGACATTTTCGCCAGCGTGCCCGATTTCAATCCCGCCGAAACCGCCGTCATCATCGACCCCCCCCGAAAAGGCAGCAGCACCGAATTCCTCGCCCAACTCGTCGAATTTCGCCCCGCCCGAATCGTCTACGTATCTTGCAACCCCTCCACCCAGGCCCGCGATCTGAACGAACTGAAAGACCATTTTCGAATTACACGCGTCCAGCCCTTTGACCTGTTTCCGCAGACCCGGCATCTCGAATGCGTGATCACTCTTGAAACGATCCAGCAGGGTTGATTCGCCAAACGAACCCTGCTGGTTGGTCTCACGGAAAATATCGTTTCAGATAGTTCCCTGTCTTCGATTCCCCATTTTTCGAAACAGCGTCCGGCGTCCCTTCGGCAATGATTTCACCTCCCGACGCACCTCCACCCGGACCGAGATCAATCACCCAGTCGGCGCACTTGATGACGTCGAGATTGTGCTCGATCACAATGAGCGTGTTTCCCGCTTCGCGAAGGCGGTAAAACACTTCGAGGAGCGTTGCGATGTCCGCAAAATGTAAACCGGTGGTCGGTTCGTCGAGCAGGTAGAGCGTGTTTCCGGTGGAGGTTTTCCCAAGTTCGGAGGCGAGTTTGATCCGCTGCGCTTCGCCGCCGGAAAGCGTCGTCGCACTCTGGCCGAGCCGGACGTAGCCCAATCCGACGTCGCAAAGCGCTTTCAGCAGCTGATGAATTTTCGGGACTTTCTGAAAAAATTCCCGCGCCTCGTTGGCGGTCATCTCGAGGATGTCGGCGATGTTTTTTCCGCGAAAGGTCGCGTCGAGCGTTTCGCGGTTGTAGCGCCGACCGCCGCAGGCCTCGCAGGTCACGTAGACATCGCTGAGAAAATGCATGTCGATCTTGATCAGTCCATCGCCCTGGCAGGCCTCGCAGCGGCCGCCCGCGACGTTGAAACTGAATCGCCCGGCCTCGTAACCGCGCGTTCGCGAAATCGGAAGCTGGGCGAACAAATCGCGGATCGGGCCGAACACGCCGATGTAGGTCGCAGGATTTGAGCGAGGACTGCGACCGATTGGCGACTGGTCAATCACGATCACTTTGTCGATCAAATCGAGGCCTTCGATCTTGTCGTAGTCGCCCGGTTTGTCTTTCGAGTTGTGGAAATGTTTGAACAACGCCCGGCGCAAAATCGTATCAACCAGCGTCGATTTTCCCGAACCGGAAACACCTGTCACGCAAGTCATCGCACCAAGCGGAAATTTGGCGTCGACGTCCTTCAAATTGTGCTCCCGCGCGCCTCGTACGGTGAGGAAACTGTCGGCTTCGATCAACGAACTCTGAGCGGGCAACTCAATCGATTTTATCCCGGAAAGAAATTCACCAGTCACTGATTTCGGGTCCGCCTCGACTTCGTCAGGCGTCCCGATTGCGAGAAGTTCGCCGCCGTTTTCTCCCGCACCCGGGCCGAGGTCGAGCAGCCAATCAGCTTCACGAATCGTGTCTTCATCGTGTTCGACGACGATCACAGAATTTCCCTTGTCCCGTAACGTTTTCAGGGTGGCGATCAGCTTTTCGTTGTCGCTCTGATGCAGGCCAATGCTCGGCTCATCCAGCACGTACAGCACGCCCGCCAGCCCCGCACCAAGCTGGGTAGCAAGCCGGATGCGCTGGCTTTCCCCTCCGGACAGCGTGCCGCTTTGGCGGTCAAGGGAGAGATAGCTGAGACCAACTTCGTTCAAAAATTCAAGCCGTTTTCCGATCTCTTTCAGCACTTCGCCGGCGTAGGTTTTCTGTTGTTCGGTGAGGGTAATGCCATCGAGCCATCCGACAGCATCGCCGATACTGAGTCGCGCGAATTCCTCGATCGACCGCGGATCGGATTCGTGCGGCATCGTGATCGAGAGGATGGAATCTTTGAGACGCCGGCCCTCACACGTTTTGCATTCACGGGCCGACATGAAACGCCGCACGTTCCGCTTCGTCATTTCGCTCTTGCTCGTCTCCAGCAGACGATGAGCCTGAACCGAAAGCCCTTCCCATTCCTTGTTCCACGGCGCGCCGATTTTCTGGCCGTCGGTTCCGTAAAAAAGCGCCCGCTTAAAATCTTTCGACATCTTCCGAATCGGGTCGCCCAAATCCTGGTCGAATTCTTTTGCGAGCGCTTCGATCCCGCGCTGGTGGTAGCCCTTTTTCGACTTCGAGCCGGTCCACCACGTTTTTATTCCGCCCGCGGCAATCGATTTGTCCGGATCGGGCACAAACAACTCCGGGTCCGGCGAAAGCTTCGTGCCGAGTCCGTGGCAGTCCGGACACGCGCCGAGATGGCTGTTGAAGGAAAAGTGTTTCGGCGTCAGCACCGGGAGCGAAAAACCAGTCGCCGGATTCGTAAACGTCGTCGTGAAATCGTGCTGCTCGAAATCGTCCGCATCCGGTTCCTGAACCAGCGCAGTGACACGGGTTTCCGAAATTTTCAGGGTCGTTTCAAGTGAATCGGCAAGCCGGCTGCGGATATCTTCGCGAATGACAAGGCGGTCGATGACAACCTGGACGTCCTTCAGTTTTTTGTATTTGTCGGGATCGAGATCGTCAATTTCGTGAACCCCGCCTTTGATCCGGAGCCGCAGAAACCCCTGTTTTTTCAGGCGATCAAAAAAATCGGAGGCCGCCTCATCCGGCGCGATTTTTGTGGGCGCGAGAATCACGATTTTGGTTCGCTCGGGAAATGAGGTCAGCATTTCCACAATGTCGTGAATCGTGTGGCGAACAAGCGGCGCGCCGGTTTTCGGATCATGCGGCTGGCCGAGGGCAGCGTAGAGAATCCGGAGGTAATCGTAAATCTCCGTCGTCGTTGCAATCGTCGAGCGGGGATTCAGGCCCGAGCCGCGCTGTTCGATCGCGATGGCGGGCGTAAGGCCCTCGATGAAATCGACCTCCGGTTTTTCGAGCTGATCGAGAAACTGCCGGGCATACGCTGAGAGTGATTCGACGTAGCGCCGCTGGCCTTCAGCGTAGAGGGTATCAAACGCGAGTGACGATTTTCCCGAACCGGAAACACCGGTGATGACCACGAGTTGATTTCGCGGAATCTCGACGTCGATGTTTTTCAGGTTATGCTGGCGTGCGCCAACGATCTTGATTTTAGGTTGTTGTGAAATTTCCCCCATTCAATCCGCGAAAGAGTTTTATGGCCCGAAAGAAAACCGGCAGGAAGAAAAAGAAGTCCTTTTCGAGCTTACGCAAGCCGAGGACGAAGCCGGAGGAGGAATTGAAGGCAGTCGACGACGACCTGTTGCCCAGTCCCGAAGTCTCACCGTTTGAGCTGGTCGGAGACATTGAGGACGAACCGGAGGAACTTCCGTCCGCTGAGGAAACCGAAGATTTTCCGGAATCCGAAAATGATTCCGAACCCGGACCACCCTCCGACTCTGACGAATCACTCGAAGAAGAGATTCCTTCACCGGATGATCCCGTCGCCGGGGAGTTGGAAACTGAATTTGAAGAGCCAGAACCAGAGCCAGAACCAGAGCCAGAACCAGAGCCAGAACCAGAGCCAGAA
>JABDJT010000542.1 GCA_013003335.1 Verrucomicrobiales bacterium
GCGGGCTGAAGGAATCTCCCACTGCCGACGGAGTTCGGCGCACGGCTGGATTCCTGGATGACATCGACATGAGTGTCGATGGAGTGAAAAAGCTGCTGAATCCATCCGGATACGCAGCAGCGAAAGGCTTGTAGCGGAACGAACCAACAGGGTACGTTCGATGAACCAACCCTGTTGGATCGAAAACGATGCTTTCCTATTCCACGATCCTGACTGCGATTCTTCCGGTTTTCCTCGTCATTGGAGCCGGATTCCTGTTTCAAAAGCGCGGCTGGCTGGGAGAGGAACTCGAAACCGGGGTCATGAAGCTCGGGCTGAATCTTCTGCTGCCCTGTTTTATTCTCCACAACATTCCGGGGAATCCGGCGTTGGAAGAGGTTTCGTCGACTGGCTGGGCGATGGGAATCGGTTTTGTCCTGATTCTCGTTGGATTCGGGGCTGCCTGGACCTTGAGCCGATTGGCCGGCATGAAGCGGGGGCAAGGGCTTCGAACCTTCACCCTGACTGCAGGAATTCAGAATTATGGGTTTTTGCCAATCCCGATCGTCCTGAAACTGTTCCCGGAAGAGGAAGGCCCGCTGAGCCTGATTCTGGTTCACGGTCTCGGGGTGGAACTGGCGGTCTGGACGGTAGGATTGTGGATTCTGACCGGGCATTCCGGCTGGCGTTCCCTGTTGAACGGACCGTTTCTGGCCACGATTTTTGCGCTGATTTTGAACTACACGGGGGCGTACCAGTTCATCCCCGAAATCGTGAATTCTTTTACTGGTATGCTCGGAGCCTGCGCCATCCCAATGGCGATTTTCATGATCGGCGGGACAATGGGCCGCTTTTATGACCGGGAGATTTTCCGGCAGGCCGACACGTTCCGGGCGGTCGTTGTGAGTTGCGCCGTGAGATTCGGATTGCTTGCGGCGATTTTCATTGCGGCAGCGGTTTTTCTGCCGGTCTCCATCGATTTGAAGCGCGTGCTGGTGGTTCAGGCGGCCATGCCAGCCGCGATTTATCCCATTGTTCTGGCTCGCTTGTATGGCGGCCATCCTCCAACAGCGATTCAGGTTGCCCTCGCGACGGCGGCGGTCAGCATCTTTACAGCTCCGGCGGTGATTTCCCTGGGATTGAAATGGATCGGGGCCGGAGTCTCCGTCTGATCAGGCGGTTGACGGATTCAGGGCTTTCGGTTTTGCTCGGGAATGAGCAATTTCCGCCGTATTTTGTGCACAGGAATCCTGATTGGGTGGGCGTTTTCGCCGGTATTCGGTGAATGGCCGGAATTTCGGGGGCTGCTGGCAAATGGACATCACTCCAAGCCGCTACCCAGGGAGTGGAGTGAGGACAAGAACATCACCTGGCGAAAGGAAATCGAGGGAAAAGGCTGGTCTACGCCTGTGATTCTCAATGGGAAGATCTGGTTGACGACCGCATCGATTGACGGCCGCCAAATGTCTGTGCTCTGCCTCGATTCGCGAAACGGGGACGTTCTTTTCGATCGCCTCCTGGTGACGGATGACAATCCGGAGCCCCTCTCCAACAACATGAATACCTACGCCACTCCTTCGGCAGTCCTGGAGCCGGGACGGGTCTGGGTGACTTTCGGGGCGAGCGGCACATTCTGCCTGGATTCGGAAACCTGTGAAATTATCTGGCAGCGCCGCGACTTAAGCGCGAGTCATTGGCGTGGCTCGGGTTCTTCCCCGGTGATTTTTGAAAATCTGCTCGTGCTCACGCACGACGGCGCCGACCAGCAGTATCATGTGGCTCTCGACAAGGAAACCGGCGATACGGTGTGGAGGACGGACCGGTCCACGAAATTTGAGGATGAAAAAGATGGCAGACCCGCCAACAGCGGAGATATGCGCAAAGCGTACAGCACGCCCATTTTTGTGAAAGTCGGGGATCAGGTGCAGATGATCTGCAACGCCGCAAAAGCTTGCTGGGCCTACGACGCCAAAACTGGAGATGAAATTTGGAATGTTCATTACAAAACCCATTCCCCGTCGTCCCGACCGGTTTACTCGGACGATTTGGGGATGGTTTTCGTCAACACGGGGTTGGGGAAGGCAGAAGTTTGGGCGATCCGCCTGGAACCCGGGATGAGCGGGAATGTGGAGGACAGTCACGTGGCGTGGAAATTACTGAAGCGAACCCCAAAACGGTCTTCACCGGTGGTTGTGGAGGGGCTCTTTTTCATGGCGAATGACGGAATTATCAGCTGTGTGGATGCCAAATCGGGAGAAGTGCTCTGGGCGGAGCGGGCCGGAGCGGACTATTCTGCTTCTGTTTTGACGGCCGGCGGCCTGATCTATTTCTGTGACGAGGAAGGACTTACGACGGTGGTAAAGGCGTCAAAAACCTTCGAAAAGGTGGCTGAGAACCATCTTGACGGCGGCATGATGGCCTCGCCGGCCGCAGCGGGGAACAGCCTCTTTTTGCGCACGAAAACACACCTGTACCGGATCGATGAGTAAAGAGTCTGAAATTCGATCTAAAAAAACGTCAGGATTTTGGAACAAAATCTAAAACTTTTTTTTGACAGAAAATGGCTCTGAGGTAGTTTGCGCGTCGTCTTTGACCGTGTAAATCGGTGCCGCGTCCCTGGTAACCTCCCCTTGAGAGAGTTTACAGGGACGTTTTCGCCTTTTTTAACGGTCTTGAGGCGAAAAGTGAAGCTGAAATTTCGGAGTAAAATCCACTTTCTCGGCAAGCAATGACAGGCTCTTGTAGCTCAGGGGTAGAGCACTTCCTTGGTAAGGAAGAGGTCATGGGTTCAAATCCCATCAAGAGCTCCAGTGAGTCTGTCAAAAACAACAAAAACAAACCCAACTAAAAAACACAGCCCAACGGCAGCGGAATCAGCAAAACTCCTTTGTTTTCAAGAAACAAACCAACCCAAACTATCACACACAATGGCTAAAGAAGCATTTGAACGTAACAAGCCGCACGTGAACGTCGGAACCATTGGTCACGTTGACCACGGAAAGACGACCCTGACCGCTGCCATCACCACAACTTTGGCCGACAAGGGTTTTGCCGAGAAGCGTGACTACGACGAGATCGACGCGGCTCCCGAAGAAAAAGAACGCGGAATCACGATTTCCACCGCACACGTTGAGTATGAAACCGAAAGCCGGCACTATGCTCACGTGGATTGCCCCGGTCACGCAGACTACGTGAAGAACATGATCACCGGCGCCGCCCAGATGGATGGTGCGATCCTGGTGGTAAGTGCTGCGGATGGCCCGATGCCCCAGACTCGTGAGCACATCCTGCTCGCTCGTCAGGTGGGTGTTCCCGCCATCGTGGTTTTCCTGAACAAGACTGACCAGGTGGATGACGCGGAGCTTCTCGACCTTGTCGAGATGGAGGTTCGCGATCTCCTCAGCCAGTATGAATTCCCCGGTGACGACATTCCGATCGCCAAGGGATCTGCTTTGAAGGCTCTCGAGGGAGATGCCGCCGAACAGGAAAACATCATGAAATTGATGGAAGCGGTGGATGAATACATCCCGTTGCCTGAGCGTCCGGTTGATCTGGATTTCCTGATGCCGATTGAAGACGTGTTCTCCATTGAAGGTCGTGGCACCGTTGCCACCGGCCGGATCGAGCGCGGAATCATCAAGAAGATGGAAGAAGTGGAGATTGTCGGAATTCGCGACACACAGAAGACCACGATCACTGACATTGAAATGTTCCGGAAGCTTCTCGACGAAGGTCAGGCCGGTGACAATGTTGGTCTCCTGGTTCGTGGCTTGAAGAAGGACGAAATCGAACGCGGCCAGGTGATTGCCAAGCTGGGCTCGATTACTCCGCACAAGAAATTCAAGGCCGAGGTTTACGTCCTTTCGAAGGACGAAGGCGGTCGTCACACTCCGTTCTTCAATGGCTACCGCCCGCAGTTCTATTTCCGTACCACTGACGTGACCGGAACCTTGGTTCTTCCAGATGATGTAGAAATGGTAATGCCTGGTGATAAGATCTCTTGTTCGGTGGAATTAATCACTCCCATCGCTATG
>JABDJT010000562.1 GCA_013003335.1 Verrucomicrobiales bacterium
AACCAACCCTGTTGATTCGTTTTTCGAAAATGACTGCCACCCGATTTCTTCCGCTCCTGATTTCCACCCTGACATTCGGACAGAACCTCGAGAAAGTTCCGCGGATCTGGGAGGAGCCCGCGCCGCATCGGCTGACGGAATTGGAATATGTGGCGACGCTGGAGTTCTGGGATGAAAAATTCGGGGCGATGCTGGAGGTCGAGCGATCCGGTGGAAGCGCGAGTGGGCAGGGGATTTACACGATCAAGATAACCGACCCGGAATCACCGGCGGAGGAAAAACAGCATTCGCTGATCACCGCGTTGCACGGCGGGCCGGAGCGATCGGGAACGACGGCGGCGTTTCACTTGATCGAATGGCTGACGAGTGACGATCCGGCGGCGGTGAAGACGCGGAAAAATCAGGAGGTGTGGGTGATGCCGATTTTGAATCCGCACGGCTATTTCGTGACGGACCGGTTCGGGAATGAGGCGAAATTTGATCCCTACACGGGGGGTGGCGCCGGCGCGTGGGACATCGAAAACCTGCGGCTGAAGGAACCGGAAAAATCGCCGGAGTTAATGACTTTTTTGAACATCGTCGATGAATTTCAGCCGGAAGCGCACCTTGATTTGCACGGAACAGGACTGCAGGAGTACGGTGAAGATCAGCTGGGGAAACGACAACGCTACCAGGGGCAGACGATGACGGAGATCACGGCATCTGCGTACTCAAATTATTCGCTCCGGCCGTGGGACTGGCGCATCACCGAAAAAATGATTGCCGCCGGAACGGCTGCCGGATTCCCGAGTGACCGTTTCGAAGCCGATGCCCAGCGGGCGTTCTGGGGCCTGCCGCTGAATCCAGTGGCAGGCCAGGTTTGGCGCGGCCGGCCGTTTTTCTATTCGGCGCAGTACGGTTATTTGAAATATCACACGGTGATCGCCGCTCTCGAGATCGGCTGGGAAAAAAGCGGCGTCGAGCGGTCGAAAGGCTGGCTCGCGATGGGGAACGAGGTCTGGCCGGGCGAAAAAAATCGCGGGTATCCGGTTGATCGAATGAACGCCTTCATCGGACATTTCGTGACGGCGGCGGGCAAAAATGCGGCGGAGCGCCGACGTTCACGGGTCGCGATTTGGCAGCGCCAGGCAGCTTTTGCGCATGGTGTGTTGTATCCACAAACTGATGGTCGCTCGCTGTTCCTGATCGCCACGACGCCACAAGCGGTCGCACTTTTGGACAATCACAAGACCGGATTTTTGGATCGGCTGGAGGACAGGGATGGATTCGACGCGGAGGCGTTGCGGGCATTTGTCGAAGATGGGCCGGAAGTCAAATTCGCGTTCGAAAAAGGCAAAAAGCCGCTCGATCAATCACCGCTGCCGGATGATTGCGCGATGGGATTTCGCATTCGGATTCCTTACCGAAATCCGGAGATCGTGGATATCCGCCTAAACGGAAACGTGTTGGAAAAAGCGGAGTGGAACGGCTACGAGACCTGGTTCGGCAATGGGTTCACGCAGGTGCAGGTGAATCTCGAGCCGGAAAAGATCCGCGAGGCGAACGGGTTGTTTTTGATCTCGATCGGCTACGTGCCGGACGAAAAACGGCGGATCGGATGGACGCCGCCGGCGGAAGTTTTGGAGAAGCTGAAAGAATAATTCGTCACAGCGCGACGGTTTTTCCGTCCTCGTCGATCGACTCCATCGCCGCCAAAATCATCCGAGTCGCTTCGAGGCCATAGCGGCCATCAACAGGCGATTTTCCGCCCCGTGCGAAGGCCGCGATTTCCTGAACGAGCCGCTTGTCAGCACCGAAGTGCGAGGTCTCGAAATCGTCGGATTTGCAGTGGATGACCTCGTGCGATTTGTCGGGGTAATCCGTCACAATATCGATCTCGCCGCGGAGCCGGGTGAGAATGATCCGGCCCTTCGTGCCGACCAGTTCGAGCGTCTCCTCGTCGTCGGCCTGCGGGCCGTAGACGTTGTAAAAGATCGAGGCCACGATGCCGTTGTTGTATTGATAGTGAATCGACGCGTGATCGAAAATGTCGGCACCCGATTTGTAAACGCAGTTGTCTTTCCGTTTCGCCGGATCGGTCTCCGTTTCATAACTTGCATCGACCGCGCCTTTCATCTGATCCTGCGTGTCCGGCATCGCGAGGGTGACGCGGTACGGGCAATCGCGATCGCACACCGCACAGAATTCCGGCGCGTCTTCTTCCTCAATAAACACATTTCGCCCGCCGAATGCGTTCACCTTGTTGGCCTGCGCGTTCGGATCGGCGATTTCGGCGAACCAGTTGAAGACGTCGGTGTAATGCGAGCCTTTGTCGTTCAGTGCACCACCGCTCACGGCCCTCGTGCGATGCCAGGTTTGAAAATAAAAGGAATACGGTAGTACCGCCCGGATCAGCATCATTTTCAGATCGCCGATTTTTCCGCTGCGGATGATTTCGTGTAGCTTCAGCCACGGGGTTTCGTAGCGTCGGGTGAAACCCATGATCATCGGATTTCCCGCCGCCTCTTCCGCCTCGCGAATCGCCTGCGAATCCGCCAGCGTGTGCGCGATTGGTTTGTCGAGGTAGACTTTTTTCCCCGACTGCAAAGCCGGGATCGCCGCCTCTGCATGCGCCGCCGTCGGCGAAGTGATTATGATCAGATCGACATTTTCATCCGCGATCAGATCGAGCGAGTCTTCGTAAAAACTCACCTCGAACGGCTCGTTCCCCGATTCCCGCGCGACGTCATTCAACTCATCCAGCGCGATCTGCATCCGGCTCGCCGTGCGATTGCAAAACGCGGTGATCGTGATTCCCAGCACGGACGCCTGCTCCGCGATTTGCCTGCCGATGCAGGTGATACCACGGCTGCCGGTGCCGATGATGCCGACGCGGATGGAGGTGTCGTTGCTTTTCATGATTGCCGGATAAAAACGGGGGAGCTCCAGGCCCATTGATCGTTTTTTTGCCGGACGCGGACGTAATAAAATCCGTCTTCCAGCGGATCTTCGTCGAGCAGCGAGGTGCGGAAATTCAATTCGCCCGGCCGGGGCGCACGATTGAAACGCCAGCTTGGTGCATCGGTGTGATCGAGGCTGCCGCTGCGGGCGCCTTCCATCAATTCGGTGAGGGAATGTTCTGCCCGGACGCCGTTCATTTCCGCAAAGACGATCGCGTCACGGGGCATTTCGACCTCGAGGCAGAGGCCTTGCGTCGTCGGCGTGGAATTAGTCGGGTTGCCATGGGAAACGGTTTCAAAACGGACGGATTGATCCGATTTTTCGAGGACCCGGGAGCGATAGAACGATTCGTGTTCCTCCGCATTCCGTTCCGCCGGGGATACCACTTCCAGCCCGCGGAAGCGTGGCTCGATCGCGAGAATCCGGCCGTCGGTGATGCCGAAATTCACATCCCACTTCTGGCTGCGGTGCTTGGCTCCCCAGCCGAGCTCAAGGTGGATTTTTGTACGAACAGGATCAGTTTCTCTCTCCGAACTCCGAAAATCGCATTCCGAAAACCTACGCCACAATTCCCCGTTTCGAATGACATCCACGCAATCAATCGCCCCGCCCGCAGCGAGGTCGATTCTGATTTCGCGGCGGTCGGAGGGCGGAATCACCGAGCCCATTGGCGCGCCGTTGACGGAAAATTTCAGGGCCATTCTGTCGCCGGTGAGCGCGTACATTCGCCGGGAATACAAGGCGGCCCAAATCGCGTCGCGGGTGCCGTTTTCGGCCCACAAACCGGTCCGGCCGTGGCCGTAGCTCCCGGGGTGACCGCTGTGGTGATCGGTCCCGCCGGAGAACCCGAAGACATGTCCTTTTTTTAAACCGGCGGCGATGGTGCTGTCGAAATCGGACGGGCCCATCGAATGCAGAAACGGACGCGGATTTTCGCTGTTTTCCGAACAACCGTGCATCGAGAGCATTTCGACAAAGGGTGCGAATGCGGGGTCGAAAGAATCCCAGTCGATCCCGCGTGTGCCGGTCCGGTATCCGACGTGGTGCGGCTGCGCGATGGAGTCCTGACCGGCTTGGCGAAGAGCGGCGAGTTGGGTGTGCAGATCGTCAAGGTTGGTCGGGTAGAGAATTTCGCCGTCGAGATTTTTGTAGAGCATGTTGCGGTCGCCGGTTGCGCAGAAGTGGACTTCGAAGCCGGGGAAAATTACGAATTCGCCCTCTGCATCTCGTTTCCGCAGCGTCTCCATCATCTTCGGCCAGACCGATTTCAGCCGCGCAAATCCTTCCTCGTGAAAATCGATGATGTATTGGATTCGTTCGCTTGGTCCCGGCATGTCAGGCCAGTGGGCATGTCCGGTGATCGAGACAAAATCGAGTTGCTCCCGGGCGTTGGAAAGCGCGTCTTCCAGCGAACCGTGCCCGTAGGAGATCCCGCAGTGATTGTGCATGTCGCCGAAAAAGGGCGACAGATTTTCGTAGGGATCGGCGGGCATTGCGGAAAAATTAGCCGCGCGGGAAAACGGAATCAACTGTTTCAGTCGAGCATCGTTTTCACGGCTTCGATCCGGGCTTTGCGTTGCACGATCTCACGGCGCGCCTGGTTGATCTTATAATCAAAATGAGCCGTTGCCTTTTCCTGGTCCGCCTTGGAAATCTTGATCTTCCGACCCTTGGTCACCTCTGCCCGTGCCGCGGAGCGTTGTTTTCCCAGCTGGGAAATTTGCGACTCGAGTAACTTGATCTCCTCGGTCAACGTCGCGATTTCCTTGCGGTAATTTTCCTGCTGGCGGACCTTGGTTCGTTCCCGCTCAGCCGCCATGGCTTCCTGCATCATCTTGGCAGCGTCCTCCAGCGATACTTCCTTCGGGGGCTCCGTGTTTTCTTCGACGGGTGTCTGGGCAATCAGGCTGTCGGTCGTCACCATCGATGGGCGGAACGAAAATTTCCGCTGGAGGTGCTCAGGTAACAGTTGAAATTCGATATTGGAGATGCCGTCGGAGTGTTTCAATTTCACCCAGCCGGTCGCGACCTCTTCGACGCGCACGGAGGATAAAACGCGGCCGTCCCGCAGTTCCACGTTTCCGAGTTTTTCGCCCACAAGGTGATCGCGAAGTTTCTTCTCATATTGCGTCAGCAAATCATCGATCGGCTTTAACTGCGCAATCAACTCGTCGTAATCGGTCTGCAGCGATTCGAATTCCCCTTTGATCTGATCCCGCTCCAGCTTGGCCCGTTCATACTCAGTCACCATTTCGGCGATCTGCTTTGCAAGCGCCTGAGCCTTCGCTGCATCTTCTTCCAGCAAGGCCTTTTCCTTTTGGAGTTGGTAGACCTCTTTTTGCAAATCCATGGCTCGCTCCACCAGGACTGGATCGGTTCGGGTCACTGGCTTGCGTTGTTCCGGTTCCAGGCATCCAGATAAAATCACCGCGCCTGCGAACGGGAACAAAAAAAATCGGAGGCGGTGGGCCGGAGGCATCTTCGAACATCAGCGCAGAGGCACCCGCATTCAACCCGGAAGTGATCACGTCCCCGATTCCGCTTGCCGTGCCGATTCCAGCCCCTGTAATTGAGTCATGAAAAAATTCCGGTTCCACGATCCAACAGGGTTGGTTCATCGAACAGACCCTGTTCCTTCGTTTTTCGCCCTCGCGCTTCTGTTTTGCCTCCCGGCATTTTCCCAGGAAAAAAAAGCGGAAGAAGGTCCGCCGCCGTGGCCGATCCTGAAACCGGTGGCTGACCAGGAGCCATTACCGGGGACCAAAAAATTGACGCTGGAAGGGGATCTTTCGCGGATGCTGGCTGATGGTTGCGACCGGTTTCTCGATGCGCAAATTGCAGCCGCGGCGAAGAATCGGCCAGCCGATCCCAAGCGGGAACGACTGGTCCAAATGCTCGGCCTTCACCGTGATGAAAAGCCGGATCCGAAAACGAACCGGTTGGAGTTTTACAGTATGCGCAAAGCGCAGAAGGCCGTGGCCGATGGGTTGTCGGTCTATCATGTTCGGTGGCGGGCCTTCGGCGATGTCCATGGCGACGGTCTCTTGCTCGAACCTGAAGGCGAAGAAAATCCTGTCCTCGCGGATGTGATTGCGATTCCGGATGCCAGCCAGACGCCCGAAGAAATCGCCGGACTGATCGATGGCGAAACACCGACCCCGCCTTTCGCGCTGTATCTTGCCCGGCAGGGGTGTCGCGTGCTGGTTCCGACGCTGATCAATCGCGAGGAGAATTTGCCGACCCTGCCGAATCGTGAGTGGCTGCATCGTCCGGCATTTGAATTGGGGCGGCATTTGATCGGTTACGAAACGCAAAAAATCCTGTCGGGTGTTGATTGCCTGACAAACACACAAAAGGGTGACCGGAAAATCGGCGTGATCGGCTGGAGCGAGGGTGGATTGCTGGCTTTGTATTCCGCTGCTCTCGACGACCGGATCGACGCGGCTTTCGTGGCCGGGTATTTTGGAAAACGCGAGACGCTCTGGAACGAACCGGCTGAGCACAATATTTTCGGCCTGCTCAACGAATTCGGCGATGCCGAAATCGCCAGCCTGGTGGCGCCACGCGACTTGTTCCTGGTGAAAGATACGCCGGTTTCGGCCGGGTTTGCTCTTGATGAAAACGGCGAACCGGAACGATTCGACGAACGACCTAAACGGAAAGGGAAGCCGGGAAAATTCATCGGAGGCATGGATTTCGAGGCCGAAGTGCAAAGACTGACCGGCATGCTCAACGAGAAGGAAAAGGTCGTGGTTTCAGATCGCGACATTGCAGAGCACGTCGATGATTTCGTCGAATTGCTCACCGGAAAAGCGGCTCCGGAGTCGAAGAAGACCGGCGACTTCGAATTCAAGAAAATCTACGCCGACCCGCCGGGCCGCGACCTGATTGCCGAGCGTCACGCCGCCCAGATGGCTGAAATTGAACGGCACAACCAACTCGTGCTGATCAACGCGCAAGCCGAGCGGATGGACTATTTCAAGGACCTCGACCTGACGGATCTGGAGTCATTTCAGAAAACTATTGAGCCGTTCCGGGACAAGTTCCGCACCGAGGTGATCGGCGAGTTTGACCTCGAGAAACTGTCGTTCAACGCGCGGACGCGAAAATACCAGGAGGGACCGAAGACGATCAGCTACGAGGTCGTTCTTGATGTGTTTGACGATGTAATCGCCTACGGAATCCTGACTTTACCAAAAGATTTCGATCTCGATTCAGGTGAAAAACGGCCCGTGGTGGTTTGTCAGCACGGTCTGGAAGGCACGCCGCAGGATGTCGTCGGGGAGAAGGGGTTTCGTGCCTATTCCGCATTCGCGACACGGCTGGCCGAGCGCGGATTCATCACGTTCGCGCCGCAGAACAACTACAAATATCACGATATTTTTCGCATCCAGCAGTTCAAGGCTCAGTCGATCGGG
>JABDJT010000563.1 GCA_013003335.1 Verrucomicrobiales bacterium
CGAAGCATGGCAAATTCCCCCTGGTAACCGACCGATTGATCCGCCGTAAACCCGCGGGTAACGCCCCGGTAAATCAATAATCCGCAAAGCGTTGCGATGAATGGCTGGATATTCAGCCGGGTGATCAGGAACCCGTGCCAGGCCCCGATCAAAAACGGTACCGCTGCCACCACCAGCAACGCAACCCAAACAGGCCACCCGAGGTCAATCAGCATATAGGGCAGGCCGACCCCCACGAGGCAGACGACCGAGCCGATCGATAAATCAATTCCGCCCGTGATAATCACAAACGAAACGCCAATCGCCAAGATCCCCGCCATCGCCGTCCGTTTCATCAAATTGTGCTGATTGAACGCCGACATGAACCCCGTGCCGTCACTCAAAATCCACGTTCCGAAATAGACCACGAGGAATAAGATGAAAATGCCGAGAATACGATTCATGCAGATGGGAAAATCAGGGCCGGATGATGAATCCCCGAAAATGACAAGTCAACCGTGGCTTTTTTCGCCGGATCGCGCAAAATACGCGCATGGCAGAAACCGATCCCGCGGACGAAGCAGACGAAATCTCCCCGAAGCAGAAAGAGCGTGCCCAAAGCTCGCCGATTTCCGGCTGCATCATCCTGTCGACGGTCCTCATCGTCTTTGGCGGCCTCGCGATTTTGTATACCGTTGTCGGATTTTACCAACACAAGGAGCGCGCTAAGTTTCTCGATGCCGAGCCTACTGAGGTCCGCGTCCTGGAACCTACTCCGCTCCAGGCCGAGCAGGCGGAACACGCATTGTTTTCCCTGATCTCAGCCGCGAGCCAGAACAACATGGATCGCGTCACATTCACCCCGGAAAATCTCAACACCCTCATCGCCACGCGCGAAAAACTGGCCGGATTTCGCGGAAACACCTTCGTCAAACGAATCACGGCGGAGGGGATTGAGGTTGAGATGAGCCAACCGGTCAAGAAAGCCGTTCTTTCCAAGGAACTTCTCTACCTCAACGGGCTGTTCACGTTTCAGCCCGAACTGCGGAAAGACACCGTGGCATTCAAATTCATCGATATCCAAAAAGACGGTGTCGAGATCCCGGAGGACTTTAAAAAAGGGTTCAGCGCCATCGATAACCTGCTCGTCCTCAACCCGAAAGACGAAGTAATGGCCCCCGTCATGAAAAAACTGAGCAAGGTCTACCTCGAAGAAGGAAAGCTCGTGGTGGAGACAAAAATTACGGAGTTTTGACGAAAACCGGTCCAACAGGGTATGATCGGCGAATCAACCTTGTTTGACTGAAATGACCACGCTACGCCTTTTTCTCACACTCTTCTTCCTGGGGCTACTCGGGGTAACCGCCCGTGCTGAAATCCGGGTCGGAGTTTTCGATGTCGATGCCTCGCCGCCGGTGGGCAGCCCGCTGGCATACGATCCAACCAAGGGAATTCAAACCCCACTCAGCTGCCGCGGAATCGTGATCGCCGGCGCTGAAAAGCCGATTGTTCTCGTCGCGATCGACTGGATTGGGATCAGCAGCGGCGGCCAGACGGTTTTCAAAGACGCCATCGCCGAAGCCGTTGGAACGGAACCAAACCGCGTCGTGATTCATGCCCTGCACCAGCACGACGCCCCGCGATGTGATTTTGACGCGGAAGATTTGTTGAAAACGGAAGCCGGATTGAGCGGCGCGGGATTTGACCCGGAATTTGCCCGGGATGTGGTGAATAGGGCCGCGGCTGCTGCCGGCAAAGCTCTAAAAGGTGCAGTGCCCGTGACTCACGTGGGATTGGGAAAAGGAATCGTCGAAAAGGTCGCTTCCAACCGGCGAATTCTCGGTGAGGACGGAAAAGTGAAGGTCACTCGCTACACCGCCACGAAAAACCCGGAGGTCCGGGCGTATCCGGCCGGGACGATCGATCCGGAACTGAAAATGATCACGTTTTGGAAGGGGGATTCGGCAATCGCGGCGTTGAGTTATTACGCGACCCACCCGCAAAGTTATTATCGCACCGGAATGGCCAACCCCGATTTTCCCGGCCTCGCCCGAAACGCCCGGCAGACTGAAACCGGAATTCCGCACATCCACTTCAATGGCGCCGGCGGAAATATCGGGGCCGGAAAATGGAACGATGGCTCGAAAGAAAACCGGCAGGTCCTGGCTGAGCGCGTCGCAGCCGGAATGAAGTTGGCTCTCGAAAATACGAAAAAATCTCTGCTGAAGGCGGGCGACGTGAAATGGGAAGTCGAGCCCGTCCTGCTTCCCGTCGGCGCGCATGTGAAAGAGGATGAACTTCTCGCCAAAATCCGGAACAAGGTCGAAACGCCCGGCGGCCGTTATGGCGCCGCCAAGGCGCTCATCTGGCTTCGCCGGTGCCGGGAGAAAGACCCGATTCCGGTATCCTGCTTCGCAGTCGGGGATGCGCGGATACTGCACCTGCCCGGAGAACTGTTCGTCGAATACCAGCTGAACGCGCAAAAACTCCGGCCCGATTTGTTTGTCGGCATGGCAGCCTACGGCGATTACGCCCCCGGCTACATCGGAACGGAAATTGCCTACAGTCAGGGTGGCTATGAAGCCAGCAATCGCGCTTCCCGCGTTGCTCCCGAGGTGGAATCTGTGCTAATGGGGGCCGTGAAGACGTTGCTGGAAAAAACTGACTGAACACGAATCAACAGGGTACGTTCAACGAACCAACCCTGTTCATTCGAAACCCCGGAATTCCAAAACATGAACCGTTTGACTCTTGCCCTGGCAATTTCTCTTTTCGCTGTACTTTCCTATTCGCAGGAAAAAACGCCCGGCCTCCGGGTCGGAACAGCCGCAGTTGATATTTCGCCCGATTTTTTTCCGATGCAGCTGCGATCCGGGCCGTCGAAATATGTCCACGATCCGCTTCACGTCCGGGCAATTGCTTTTGAAAACGGCGAGGGGAGGGCGGCTATCGCACTGATGGATGCGATCGGCGTAGGCCGCGAAATGTGCGACGAGGCCAAGGCCATCGTGGCGGAAAAAACGGGCTGGAAA
>JABDJT010000568.1 GCA_013003335.1 Verrucomicrobiales bacterium
ACGGACCGGTGATGTTGAGGGCGGTGTAAACCGGATCGAGAATGTGGCAGCCGAAGTCGCCGAGAGCGCCGTTGCCGAAGTCCTGCCAGTCGCGCCAACCCCAGGGATGATAGACGCGGTCGCCGCCGTAGGGGCGCATAGGCGCAACACCGACCCAGAGATCCCAGTCAAGGGAATCCGGAACCGGCGGGGGATCTTTCGGTCGGGAAATGTGGCCGCTTTTTCCATGACCGGTCGTCCCGACCCAGCTGTGGACGCGGGTGACTTTCCCGATCGCACCGGACTGGATGAGCTGGACGGTGGTACGGTAAAACTGGTGGGAGTGGATCTGGTTTCCGAGGCGGGTGATGACACCGGACTGCGCGGCCTGGTTTTTAACCTGGCGGGCTTCCCAGACGTTGTGGGTGAGCGGTTTCTGGCAATAGACGTGCTTGCCTTCACGCATCGCGGCGAGGGAGCAAAAGGCGTGCATGTGATCGGGCGTTGAGACGGTGACGGCATCGATCTTGTCGCCATGAGTCGCGAGCATTTCGCGGAAATCCTGGTGGACGGGGGCGTCGGGCGTGAGCTGCTTGACCTTGAGCGTGCGGTTCAGATCGACATCGCAGAAGGCGACGTGCTGCACGTTGTCGTGCATCGCCATTTCCTTCGTATCGCTCCAGCCTTTGCCGTCGGACCCGATCGAGGCGACCTGGAGCTTGGAGTTCTGATTTTGTCCCCGGACGATCGCCGGCGCTGCAGTGATGGCGGTGGCCGCGGCGGCGGTGGAGGATTTTTTGAGCATGTCCCGTCTCGTTTGCATGGGAAAAAGATGCCGGAACGGCGGGTGGTTTGCGATTCGGAAATGCGGCGTGTTTGCGGGGGAAAGAAGGTAGCCTGCGGGATTGCGCAGCCGGAAATTTCTCGCAAACCATTCGGCGAACTGGGAAGCTTCGGCCGTGAATCTTTTGCGGACTTTTATCATTCCGATTCTGGTTTTGGCAGGCCAGCCTGGCTGGGCGCAAACGTGGATTTGGTCCGGGGGAGATCGGAAGGACGAGTCCGACGTCCGGTTTGAAAAAACGCTGAATCTCGATCGCGACCCGAAATCAGCGAGCCTGAAAATCACGGCCGATTTTGCTGCGGCGACGATTGCGGTAAACGACCAAATCATCGGCGAAATTGAAGCCTACGATCCACCTACAGAATTCGAAATTCGCTCGATTCTGAAAAGCGGCGAAAACCGAATCGTGATCGACGCGCAAGGCGTTCCCGGTCCCTCGGCAATTGCCGCTGAAATGATGATTGAAACCCGGGACGGCGACCCGTTGATAATGTTGACCGATGAATCCTGGGGCCCATCGATCGCGACCTTCGGAAAAATTCACCCCCATCGCTTCGCCCCGAATCGCCTGCCGGAGATCAGTCCGTTCGCGGAATACAACCAGTGGAAAGAAGCGACGGACGGGACGCAGGAACAGCTTTCGCCGCTGCCTCCCGGCTTCGAAATCGAGAAGCTTCGCGCTGCGCACGAGGGCGAAGGGTCGTGGGTCAGCCTGGCGATCGATTCGAAAGGGCGGGTCATCATCGCGCGGGAACAGCGCGGGTTGCTGCGACTGACTTTACCGGAGCAGAAGATCGAAGTGATCAACGACACGCTGGAAGAATGCCGGGGCCTCGTATTTCGCGGCGCCGACACGCTCTACGCGAACGCGAACCGATCACGCGGGCTGTTCCGGCTGCGGGATACGAATGGCGATGATCAATTCGACGACATCCGCCTGCTGCGACGCACGGAAGGCAGCACCGGTCACGGGCGGAACGACATCGCGATCGGGCCGGACGGTCGGGTCCACGCGATTCACGGCGATGTCGTTTTGATTCCGGGCGATGCGGAGAAATCGACCGTGGCGATCCGGAGCGCGCCAAAGGAACTCGGCCACCAGGTCAGCACAAACCTGGACGGGAACGGCTGGAAAATTCACAACCGCGGCCTGCGGAATCCCTACGGCATCGATTTCAATCCACACGGCGAACCATTCACCTATGACGCGGACAACGAGGGCGATGTCGGCCTGCCGTTTTATCGTCCCACGCGGATCAACCATCTCGTGTCGGGTGCAAATTACGGCTGGCACCAGGATCAGGGGAATTCGCGAAACCTGACGATTTACGCGCCGGACACCGTGCCGACGACCTACGACGTGGGACGGGGTTCACCCACAGGGGTGAAATTCGGAACGCGCTCGAATTTTCCGCCGAAGTACCGCGACGCGCTGTTCGTCCTCGACTGGTCTTACGGCCGGATCATCGCGGTGCATTTGGCGCCCCGAGGTGGCAGTTACTACGCCAGCGGCGAGGTGTTTCTGGAGGGCCGTCCGCTGAATGTGACAGATCTCGATTTCGAAAAGGACGGCTCGATGCTGTTGATCACCGGGGGCCGGAAAACGCAGTCGGCGCTCTATCGAATCCGGTTTTCAGGCGAAGCGCAGGAGCCGGAAAAACCGACGGCGCAAGCATCGGCCCGGGCGGAATTTTCGGAGACAGCACGGGAGCGGCGGCGGTTTTTGGAAACGTGGCACGGGAACGCTGACGCGCCGGGTTTCGACGAACCGTGGGCCGCGCTGGGCGATCCGGACCCGTGGATTCGAAACGCGGCCCGGGTGGCGATCGAGACGCAGCTGGTGAAACGCTGGCGGAAGTCGGCGCTGGCCGCGAAGCCCGGTTTGCGGGGACTGACAGCGTTGCTGGCGCTGGCCCGGGCTACGGAGGAGCCGATGGATGACCTGTCCGAAATCGTCTCACAACTCGAAAAAATGCCGACGGACGGTTGGGGTCGGAACGAGCAGCTCACGGCGATGCGGATTTACGAAATCGCCGCGTCGGTCGATCCGCTGCTGGTGGCCTGCGTCGAGCCGATTCAGAAACAGATCGAGCCGTGGGTGAATTCGACCTCCGATCCGGTCCGACGCGAAGCGGTCCGGATTCTCGTGGCGGCGGAATCACCAAAAGCCGTCCCGATCGGGTTGCGTCTCGCCGCGGAGGCGGAGGATCAGTTCGGGCGATTGCATTTTCTCGAAATGCTGAGCGATGCGAGCATGAAATCTGGATGGACGGACGAAAACCGGACGGCGTATTTCCGAGCCCTCGCGGCGGCGAAACGGCTTTCACTCGGCGACCGGCTCATGCCCGGTTTTTTCAAAACGGTCGAGACAAACGCCCTCGCCAACGTGCCGGATGAGTCGCAGCGGACAGAGTTTTCGAAGCTGCTGGCCGAAGGGGAAGCCGAAGACGAATTGCCGGATATCGAAACCCGACCCGTCGTGAAAGCCTGGGTGATGTCCGATTTTTCCGATGACGATTTGAATTTAGATCCTGACGAGCGCGACCTCGAGCGTGGCCGGAAAATGTATGACGCCGCGCTGTGCAGTCGTTGCCATGTGGTCGGAACGCACGGGCGACCGGTCGGCCCGGATTTGACGACGGTGGCGAGGCGATTCAGCCGCCGCGACCTGCTGGAATCGATCATCGAGCCATCGAAGGTGGTCGGCGGGGTGCATCGCAACGTGGTTATTCAAAAAACCGACGGCACCACGGTGATGGGGCGGATCATCCAAAACGATTTCCGGAAATCGCTGCTCTACGTTTCGCAAAATCCCTTTCGCCCCACCGACCTGACCGAGATTCCAAAATCCGAAATCAAATCGAACGAAGAATCCTCCGTTTCCCCGATGCCACCGGCGTTGTTGAATACGCTGACGAAAGAGGAAATCCTGGATCTCCTATTTTTCCTGAACTCCGGTTAAACCTGAAAAACGAATCAACTGGGTTCGTCTTCCAAACAATCCCTGTTCATTCAAAAAATCTCACTCGAAAATCATGCTTCCACGACTCTCTCTATTCCTTTTGGCCTTTTGTCCGCCGTTATTCGCGGCTGAAAAACCGAATATCCTGTTTCTCCTCGCCGATGACATGCGGCCCGACTGCATCGCGGCGCTGGGAAATCCGAAAATTGAAACACCAAACCTGGACAAGTTGGTCGGGCGGGGGATGACGTTCACCCGTGCCACGTGTTCGTATCCGATTTGCGTGGTGAGCCGGGCGGAAATCCTGACTGGAATGCACGGCTGGGAAAACGGGGTGAAGGGATTTCGCGGCAACGCGTTCGTCGAGGGCGTGACGTTCTGGGGCGACGCGATGCAGGCGGCGGGATACGAATCCTGGTATGTTGGAAAATGGCACACGAGCGGCCGCCCGACCGCACGCGGTTTCAATGATGTGGCCGGTTTGTTTTCCGGCGGCGGAGGAAAATTCTGGAAGGAAGGGCAGCGTGACTGGAAGAATTTTCCGATCACCGGTTATCGCGGCTGGATTTTTCAAAGCGCCGACGGGAAGGAAAAATATCCCGAGATGGGCGTCGGCGTGACGCCGGACATCAGTGAAAAATTTGCGGATGCGGCGATCACGTTGCTGGAACGGAAGCCGGACAAACCATGGTTTTGCTGCGTAAACT